>JBCCIA010000120.1:0-14106 GCA_039028475.1 Spirochaetota bacterium
AAAGTCAAGAGAAAAAGTAAATTTTTGTTCACTAAATTTTATTTCAGTAATAAATAATACATAACTCCTATCAGTAGAAAGCAAATTCGCCTGAACAAATACCTAAAGCGTAATTTTACGAAATAAAAATAACTGCTCATTCCACTTTTAAAACTTATCATCTTTTCTTGCGTCTAAAGGTTACAAAGGAAACTTATGGAATCATATAATTGGACAATAATCATTGGCATTATAGGAATTGCAGCTTGGGCATATGTAGCTTTACGGGCTGCATCAAGAATCATGGCAAGAGAAGTTAAAAAAGAAAATGATAAAATAAAACTCAATAAATGAATCACAGAATAGATTCGTTGCTATTCATTTTAGGAGTCATTTGGGTCGGCCTTTTACTTTATCTTTTAACTACTTACCAAGAATATAAAGATTTTGCAAATTTACTAATTCAAATCATATCATTTACCGGCTCTTATTTGCATCTCTCTACTCTCGCAGTAAGAAAAAAGAATCCACACATTCTTTAACAAAAATTGCTACCTTATCCAAGTTGTTCTCTAATTCATCCACTGGCAATTTTTCTGCTGATAGAACTGCTCCATGCCAAGATTCGGAAACTTTCCATTCTCCATCACTAAGGTTTGGTAACGTATTTTGCCCGAAAGATTTATCTTTCAGGGGATAAGCAGCCACATAGAAATAGGGAGCGTCTATCATACTATCTGCCATTGCAAAGCCAAATCCTACGCCAATGTGCTGGTTTGCTTCCACATATATACCTGTATCGAAGTGGTGTGGCCAGATGCGAACTTGTTCGACTGCTTGTAGGTAGGTAAGGGTTTGCTGGCAGGCTAGATTGGCTAAGTTTCTATACTTCTGCCAATTTGCACAGGCTTGTGAGTCTAATTTCGCAATGGCTTGCCCTGCAAAAGAATAGTCTGGAATCTCATAGGACATACCTTTAGGAAACTTGTCAGGGCTAAGTCCTACTTTTGTGAGGCTTTGCTGGATTGCCTGTTCTATCTCTACAATACTCTTGTTTGCAGCCGCGACTTTTTCTTTAACCTGAAAGTTTTCATCCAACCATTCGAATTTCTGCTCATTGGTATTAAGAGCTAGGATCTGCTTACCAGTACCATTTTCAATCCACCTAGCATAGATACGCCCACTGACCGGATCAAAGGATAGGTTGGTATGGCTTTGATCTGCTGCGGGAGAGACAAACCCTTCATTTACTTTCGCAAGGGGCTGGCAGAGTAGGTGTAGCTGTTCATCGATAGTTTTATACGCCTGCATATTGGATTCCTGTCAATCTGTGTATTTCGTAGTCAAGGGTTGAAAGGTCATGGAAGTTGAACTGTTGTAAATGGGAATGCCCACACGAACGAGCAATGACTTTTAACAACTCCTGTGTTGCATGTAGGTAGTTGTGCAATTGCTTGGCAGATTCTTCTATCTGTAGCCGGCTGCGTAGATTCTCTTTTTGTGTTGCAATCCCAACAGGACAGTTGTTGCTGCTACAAGCCCGCATACCCAAGCAACCGATAGCTTGCAGAGCTGAATTGGAAACGGCAATCGCATCGGCTCCCAACATCATTGCTTTGGCGAAGTCTTCTGCTACTCGCAAGCCACCTGTGATGATGAGGCTAACTTCTTTCGCTCCTACCTTATCTAAATGCTTTCTCGCTCGCGCTAAGGCGGGAATTGTTGGGACATTGATATTGTCGCGTAGAACCGTAGGCGCGGAACCAGTACCTCCGCCACGGCCATCTAAGATGATGTAATCAACACCCACTTTTAAGGCAAAGTCGATGTCCGCTTCGATATGGCTGGCAGCGAGTTTGAAGCCAATGGGAATACCATCTGTTTTCTCACGGATCTGCTGGGCAAAGTCGCGGAAGTCTTCTGCGGTTTTCATATCGGGAAAAGCAGCTGGTGAAATCGCGGTTTGTCCTTGTTGCAGACCACGCACACTGGCAATCTCTGCTGTTACTTTGTGCCCTGGCAAATGGCCGCCGGTTCCGGTCTTTGCCCCTTGTCCGGCTTTGAAGTGGAAGGCTTGGGCTTTTTGTACCTTGTCCCAGGTGAAACCAAATTTCCCGGATGCCAGTTCGTACAAATAGTGAGAGTTATTCTCCTGCTCTTCTGGCAACATTCCCCCTTCGCCGCTACAGATTCCTGTTCCTGCGAGTTCGGCTCCTTTCGAGAGGGCTATTTTAGCTTCCCGTGATAAGGCACCAAAACTCATATCCGAGACGAATAGGGGGAGTTCTAGTTGTAAGGGTTTGTTCGCCAGCTTGCCAATGGTAACTTGTGTATTTACGGGTTCTTCATCCAAAAGAGGACGTTTTGCCAATTGAGCCGGTAGGAATTGGATGCTCTCCCATTTGGGCAGTAGGTTTCTATCCACACCCATTGCGGCAGATGGACCGTGGTGGCCGTAGTTCTTCAAACCATTCTGTGCAAGCTCTTTTATATAGCCCGTGTAGGGTTCGGTGCTTTCTGCATGGGTATCCGCGTATTGGCCTAAGTACTGTTCTCTTTGGAAGGGTTGTGGGTGTATTTCGAGGTAGGTGTCGATTTCAGCAGCATCCACCCAAACCCAATCTTCCGCGATTTCTGCTTGGAACTTATGCAAGGCTTCGGCGTTGTTGTATTCGCTAACACCCGTATCGTAACGGTAGTCCCAGCCGTGGACACCACAAATCAAGTTGTGTCCAGAAATGTGACCATCTGCCATCAGAGCACCCCGGTGCAGGCAGCGTCCGTAGAGGACGGATACGGATTTGTCATAAGCAATGACTACAAGATCGAGTCCATTCAGTTGAGCGGGAGCGGGTTTTTTATCTTCTAATTTTGACAGGGGGATGAGTTTTGTTTTTTGTTTCACAGCATTTTCCTAAAGCCAAGTTGTGTGCAAGTAGTTCAGGGTAGTCTTTTGTTTTTCAAGTGCTTTCCCTGCATAGGTAGCTGTAAAGGGAAGTTTTGTCTCTGTCAAGAGAGAAAATTCTGCTAAACACCTGCTATTTTTGCGAAAAATACTTTTCTTACGGTTTTTGATTGCCAGACCAGCAAGTTCTTTTTAGCCTTTACACGGAGGCTGTTGTTGCTTGCTTTTGTGAAACTACGGAATGATTTTATGAGACGAAGATTACTTTTTTTGAGCTTGTTACTTGTTTGGTTCTTTGCGGGGAATTCCTGTTTGCTACTCTGGGAGAACTTTACCGGTGTCACTCTAGAGGAAATTAAACGTTCTGGTAAGTTGAAAGTAGTTACCGCTTACAATGCCAATAGCTATTTCCTGTACAAGGGCGAGGCTATGGGGTATGAATACGAGCTGCTAAAGCTCTTGGCAAAGGATTTAGGTGTAGAATTGGAAATACACGTTACCAATAATTTGGACAACTTGCCCTATATGCTAAACAGTAGTGATAACCATTTGATCGCAGCAAACATTACAGTTTCACGCAAACGCGTCAAAGAGCTTGATTTTACCGAACACTTTGTTTCTACACGGCAAGTTGTGGTACAGAGAAAGAAAGGTTTTACACCCAATGGAGTGAAGTCAGAGTTTGTGGGTTCAGCAGTCGAGCTGATTGGCAAGAAGGTCTATGTACGGAAAAAGTCTGCCTATTACAGCCGTTTGAACCATCTGCAAAATGAAATTGGTGGTGAAGTCAATGTTTCCATCGTGCCAGGCAATGTAATCACAGAAGACCTTATCAAGAGTGTCAATGAAGGGAAAATTTCCTATACCATTGCTGACGAACTCACTGCCCTTACCAACCAATCCTACTATAAGAATTTGGATGTGAGCGTAGCGGTGAGTTTTCCGCAGAGAATTGCTTGGGTTGTACGAAAAAAGTCTCCCGAACTACGAGACGCGGTCAATGAATGGATCAGCAAGATCAAGAAAAATGGTACATTAGAAAAGATCTATAAAAAATATTACAAAAGTCCCAAGGAAGTTAAAGAATACCAAGTTGAAGTTGCTAAAAAGAGTCAGCCTAAAAATTGGAAGATCTCTCCCTTTGATGGGATTATCAAAAATAAGGCCAAATCTATTGGTTGGGACTGGCGTTTGATCGCAGCAATTATCTACCAGGAGTCACGCTTTAACCCAAGAGCTAGATCTTGGGCTGGTGCATTGGGATTGATGCAACTTATGCCCTCTACGGGTAGGCGCTTGGGAGTCCGTAATTTTATGGACCCCTACCAGAATATTTCTGCCGGTGTACGCCATTTGAAATGGTTGGATGGCCACTGGAAGAAGATCAAAAATCGCAATGAGAGGTTGAAGTTTGTCCTTGCATCTTACAATGCTGGGCAAGGCCATGTCTACGATGCACGGAGATTAGCTGTCTATTTTGGCAAAAATCCCAATATATGGAATGGCAACGTTGCTCCCTTTATCCTGAAATTGGCAAATCCGCAGTACTACAACAATTACGGTGTGAAATACGGCTACTGCCGTGGCGAAGAGCCATACAACTATGTACGTAAAATTGTCCAGAAGTACCGGCAATACCAACGTTCGGTCAGACGCTAGTCACTCATCACCGAGAACTTTGGGGATGATGTGGATGCCAGTGATATCCTGGCGAGTCTTGATGGCTGCTTGGTTGATGATTTTTTTGCGGCGTGAATATTTGTTCTTCAACCTTATGTCATAGCTGAGAATCATCGCAACAGTAGCAAGGGCAAAACTAATAAAAGCTCCTACGATGAAAGCTAAGGCACCTGATGCAAATGCAAGTGCAATGAAGAAGATCAGTATAGACGTTCGGATTGTCATACCGCTGGTTAAGAGTAGGGAAGATTTTATCGCTTGCCGCATACTCTGTTCTTGATCAACTATGAAAAAAGGGCTATAGATGAGGCGTATAAATAGCCAAAAGAAGAAGATAACTCCTACAATCACACGTATTTTGATGATTCCTTCATTTACAATGCCGTCATAATCATCCAAGCTGAGTGCAACCTTAAAGAGCATAACGTAAAGGCTATAATAGGATAAGCAGAGAAAGAGCATTTGGAAATATTGTTTATCCCCGCGTAGAGAAATAGAGGCTTTCACTGGTAGGCGACGAGCCAAAGCGATATAATAGCGGAGTAGTCCACAGAGAAAATAGGCAGTGAAGGGAATGGTAGAATACCCTAACAGTATAGTTTGCAGCTTTCTTTCATAAGGCAACTTGAGAATTACATAAAACATAATTCCTAGGTGGATTGCTGCAACAATGGTAAAAAAAGTGATATTGACAAAGAGGATCTGCCCGAGAGACTTGCGGGTGATCGCAATGCTCTCCTTGGCGTAATTGGCGAATATACGCGGTGGTGTAAACAGCCTGGTGAGAATTTTGATCCAGGAACGACTATGAAGCAGCAATATGTTTCACCTTTTTGTTTTCACCGATAGGTAGTAGGATGAATAGACCTGAGAGAAAGAATAAAACCGAACCTACCCAGATCAATTTTACCAGAGGGTTCACCCATACCTCTAGGTTGCTGACAATTTGTGGTGGGAACTGCTGCATCACTTGCATTTTCTCGGTAAGACTCTGTGCTCCAAAAAGGTAGTTCATGTACATCATCGGTAAGTTTGGGTTTTCCTTACCTTGTACGGGGGTTTCAACAGCCCCTAATTGGATATAAAAGTCTTCTTTTGGCGTTGAAAAGATGGAAGGTTCACTGGTTGGGATGTGGGTTTCAAAACTCCCTGTCAGGTGTGAAATCTGTGGGTAGAATCGCCGTTCTGTCACCATCGAGTTGGGAGTTTGCAGATGTCGACGCACTTGGAAGGAGGCTTCTTGCGAAACGATGACATTGTAAATATTTGGCGTTGCCTGAGGATCACCGTTGATAATTGGTTTGAGCTTCAGAGAGGTGGCGGTGATTTCATAGTTGCCAATGATGCCTTTGTCTTGACTCAGGTAAACGACCTCGTTCATCTGGTTTTTGCTCAGGTTGTAAAAAAAGCGGATCGAAGTGTTTTGTTTGAAGGCATTGCCGGCATAGCCCATAAAAATGAGTACAATAGCAAAGTGTACCAGGTAACCACCATACCTACGTTTATTTTGTACTAGCATATTCCAAGCGGCTCTGGTATGATTTTCGCTAGCAAATTGCTGCTTACGAGCTCGAATGCCGCGGTGGAACTCCTGGTAGATCCCGGCAATGGTAAAACCGGATAAGGCAATGGTGAGTACCGAATAGATCTCGGCAAGGTAGTTGCTGATGGAATAGTTGCTACGGGTAAAGAAGTTGGAGTAGAAGGCTCCATAAAACACCGCACAGCCGACACCAAAGAGAAATGGCTTGATGAGGCTGGTAAAAAACACCGCTCCCGCGCCCTTACGCCAGGCAAGTAGAGGCGAGGCTCCCATGAGTAAGAGTAAGAAAATCCCAGCAGGTACCCCCCAAGAGTTGTACCAGGGTGCTTTGAATTCTTTGCCATAGAGGAGCGGAGAAAATACCCCCAAAAGGATGACCATACAGGCCAAAACAAGTAGAAAGTTGTTGAGAAAAAAGCTACCCTCCTTAGAGGTAATCGCTTCTAACTCCTTTTCCGGCTGCAACTCTTTGCGTTTGTAGAAAAGAATTCCGAGGTAGACAACAAAACTAATACCTATATAGATGATAAACGGAGTTCCGATATTTGATTTTGAAAAGCTATGCGGTCCCTCCAAGACACCACTTCTAGTGATCCAAGTCCCCAAAAGAGTGAAATGAAAGGCTAGAATAATCAAAAACATATTCCAAAATTTTAGCATCCCACGGCGTTCTTGGATGATGACGGAGTGCAAAAAAGCTGTAGATAGCAGCCAAGGCATCAGAGATGCGTTCTCTACGGGGTCCCAGGCCCAATAGCCACCCCAACCCAGTTCTTCATAAGCCCATTTGGAACCTAAGAGGATACCGACTCCTAAAAAAAACCACGAAAAAAGGGACCATTTGCGGATCTGCTTCAACCAGTCTGCGCTGAGCTGTCCGGTAATTAGAGCTGACATGGCAATGGCAAAGGGAATGGCAAAGCTAACGTATCCAGTGTATAGGATAGGCGGGTGGATGATCATCGCCCAGTGTTGTAGAAGCGGATTTAGGCCACGTCCTACAGCAGCCTTGGGTTGGAATTCGCGAAAGGGTTGGGCGTCGCCATAAAAAACGGCAATAAAGGTAAAAAATACAGCTATGAGACCGAGCGTTAGGTTCATGACTGGTAGGCGGTCATTGTAATTCTTACGGTTTTGCCATAATATGATAAAGATAAATACATTTAACAGCAAATTCCAAAACAACAGCGAACCAGAGGAACCCGACCAGATAGAGGTCAGACGGTAGAAAAGTGGCAAATGTTGGCTAGAGTGCATGACAACATAATGGTTAGTCAGGTCCATGCGAAAGAGGGCGGTGAGTAGAATGAGAAAACTCAAAAAAACCATAAAGCAGTTGGTTTGGAGAGCAAACCGCCCCAACTCTATGGCTGTACGGTTTTTTCGCAAGATGCCGTAGATGGTTTGGATGATGCTAAAGCAGAGAAGGGCAAAGGAGGCGATGATGCTAAGAGCACCTAAATCATTCATGTGACACCTTACCTTTGTCTTGGTACTCTGCGTTGTATTTGGAAGCACATTTGGCTTCTACATGGTTCGCCTGTAAGGCCATATTCTTCCATTTGCCATCCACACGAACCCTGGCTCCTTCTTTGAAGGCATCGGGTAGGATTGTGCTGCCATCGTAGTTTACAGCTACCTCTTTGCCATGCAGCTCTAACAGGAACGTTGCCTTCCGGCCTTGGCGCAAAAGAGAACCTACCTTCACATGGCCGCGGACTCGTAGTTTTTCTCCCTTGTACTCTTCCGGCTGCTTTGCCAATTGGCTTGCATCTAACAAACGGTAGGAGGATTCTTTGGACGATAGAAAAGCAATGCTACCAAAAGATAAAGTGAGTAAAGTGATGAGGAGTATGAATTTTTTTTGCATATGAATACCTCTCTTTTTCTAACCTTGTGCATTCGCTTCTATCGGCAAGAAGAAAATACTAGGTATTCTCAGTGTCGTAGCTTATGGAATGCTTGCAAGTAGCTTGGTACTTGTAGCAAATGCCAGTTGCAAGATACTGTAGTTTCACTTTTAGACAGAGTTTTACTCTTCTAGTTCACCAGCTCCGCTGTATATTTGGTAAAATTCTTCGTTGGGCAAGATACCATCCTCATCCTCGGAAAATTCAGGTTTCAAGCGGGTGAGAAAATACATGTCGATCATCCCCTTATTTTTAGCAGGGAGTTTGCCACGGTACTCGCAGTTGAAGAAAATCTTTACCAGGTTGTAGGTGTTTTTGGAGATATTGATTTTTCCCGCTTCTCCGTTGGACTCCATGCGAGCGGCGATATTCACCGCATCTCCCCAAATATCGTAGGCGAAGCGGCTTTTTCCGACAACCCCCGCTACTACCGGTCCGGTGTGCACTCCCAAACGCATATCCCAAAACTCTTCTCCTGCAATAGTCTCTTTGACCTCTTTGAGAGTTTTCATAAAATTTTGCAATTGCAGAGCTGCTAGGCAAATATCGATGGGGTGTGTATGGTTGGCAACGGGAATGCCACTCGCACACATATAGGCGTCCCCAATCGTTTTGAGTTTCTCGATGTGCAAGCGGTCACAAATCGTATCGAATTGGAAGAAGATTCCCTCTAAACTCTCCAATAATTTGGAAGGGGTCATTTTACTGGCAATACTAGTAAAACCTTTGAAGTCGGTGAAAAGGATAGTTACGGAAGGAAAGGCTACAGGAATTACTTGGCCATTTTCTTTCAGTTCGTTAGCAACAGCTTTGGGTAGGATATTTAACAAAAGTTTCTCGGACTTTTCTTTCTCTCTTTCTGCTTCTTCTTTAGCTTTTTGCAGAGACTCTAAAACCTTTGCTTCTTTTTCCCTTGCCTCAATCAAATTTTCAATTAGATCAGTTGTAGTCAAAGCCATACCTAATTGCGAACCGAGTGCTTTGAGAATCTCTAGATCATCCTCTTTGTAGTAATAGGCAGTGTTGCTTTCAACGGCCAAAACACCTAATTTGTCAGACAAATAGTTAATTGGTACACACATTGCGCATTGGGTTTTTTCCCCGTCGTCGACATATTCGGGGAAACGGAAGAGTTCTGGGATGAGAAGGGGTTCATTGCCAGAGAATGTTTTACCAGAATACCCTTCATCTCCTTGCAGTGGTCGTTTGGGAGGAATGGAATCTTTGAGAAACTTGACCGGAACAAGTTGACTCTCTTGCCAAACACGTAGGGTGCAGTTGTCACATTCAAAGATACTTTGGCAAATTGTCATCAAAACATTGTATAGATCTTCCTTATGAGAAACCTGTGAGAACTTAGAGCTAACATCTAGTAGAACACCAATTTTGTCCTCATCAGACAGCCCTCCGACAATCGTTTGCGAGCCGCGAAAGTTAATTACTCTTCTCTTACCTATCTTTTTTTCGATCATAAGGATGAACTCAAAGTAAAATTATGCAAGAATGATACCATTTTGTCAAAGCTTTCTTCGTTTTACTGGATAGAGGTTGTACAGAATATAAAATACACTTTACTTGCTGTAGTCAATTGCATACCAAGGAAGAAATGAAACCACCTAGATGCTGTATATGTGACGAATGGATTGGTGAGACAGGTCAGCTGCTAGAGTTTGCCAAAACGGAAAAGGGTTTGCAATGGGACAAACGAAGAGACCAAGAAATTGGTTTTGTGGGGCACCCACCGTACGCTGATTACTTCTGTGAGAAGCATCTCACTTTAGCTTTACGTTATGTTGGCTTGCCCCTAGGAAAAGCAATAGAGAAGATTCATAACGACTTACGTTTACAATAAAAAATAGGCTTCACAGTTTTCTAAAAAACACTGGATAAATCGTTATGCAACAAAAATGGCAACAGTTCTTACTACTAATAACATCGATCATCGTGATGAGTTCTTCGGGAGTTTTAGGAACCTATATCAGTTTACCTCCTCCAGTTACGATTTGGTTGCGTTGTTTGCTGGGAGCATTATTACTATACATAATAGTAATAATCCGTAAAATCGACATACAAATTTCTGCTGGTAACGATTTTCGTGTCACAATCGCAAGTGCTGCCCTATTGGGTCTGCATTGGGTTAGCTATTTCTATGCATTGTCCATAACTAGTATTGCTGTGAGTATGCTATCCATGTTCACCTATCCAGTCATCACAGCTATTTTAGAACCACTCATACAAAAGCGCGAAATTAACCTTCTGGACATGCTATTGGCTTGCATTGCCCTTCTCGGCGTGTTTTTTCTGATTCCAGAGTTTAATCTAAAAGATAAAAACACCTATGGAGTTGGGATTGGTGTCATTTCGGCTTTCTTCTATGCACTACGCAATATTCTGGCGAGCCGTTACCAGCAAAAGTATTCAGGCATTACTTTGATGTACAAGCAATTGTATTGGATTGCCATCCTGTTCGCTCCTTTGCTTTTCTTACAAGACATTCCTAAAATACTCGTTACCCTTGCAAAACAATGGCAGGCCGTTCTCATTCTCAGTGTATTCACAACAGCGCTGGCTCATACCCTATTTTTGCAGTCTTTGCAGAACTTTCGTATCACAACTGCAAGTATCATCAGCACATTGACGCCGGTATTTGGAATTTTGCTTGGTTATATTTTCCTAGACCAAATACCTCAGAGTTCCGCCTATATTGGTGGAACCATTATTCTTACCATAGCCATTGTAGAAAGCATTCGGGTATTAAAACGCTAAATTTTCTTGAAAAAGTATGCAATGTATAAAAAGTACTTGCTTTTTATATCGAACAATCGTTATATATAAAAAAGAGGTGCAAAATGCAAGTAAGCGAGAAAAAACAACAGAAGCGAACTACTACCGAGCAAAAGTCAGAACAGAACAGGGAATTTACCTATGCCGATGCTTTTGGCGAAGAAATCGAGCAGATCTACCGTAAAATCTACCAGGATTTGGGCGAGAAAGATGTCAAACACATCGAAAAGCTGATCCGATTTTCAAAAAAGATACACAAAAGGGGAAGGGAAAAAATTGCAAACTCCCGCGACCTAGAATCTTTCTGGAAAGGCATAGGTATGCTCGGAGGACATTATGTAATGGAGTTTGCCATAGGCCATATGGTGATGCATGGCTGTTACGACGACCTTCCTGGTAGTAAAATTCATTCCAGCACTTGGAAATGGAACAACAGTATGGCGGAGTCAGATTGGATCGTTGGACACAACCAATACCACCATACACACACCAATGTAATCGGAGAAGACCACGATTTCGGATTTTTGGTGTTTCGAGTCAATGAAAAGCAAAAATGGAACCCACTCCACTTATTGCAAACACCCGTTTTCCTAGGCTTGCCTTTATTTGTAACGCCCTTCATGTCTTGGTTTGTGACTACTTCTAAATCTAAAAGTGAAAATAAATCATTTGCTCTTTCCAACTATACAGAAGCGATACAAAATACGTGCAAAGTATTCTTCGATAATTATTTCAAATACCCCTTACAAGCGGGAAGTAAGTTTCCGAAAGTCTTATTGGGAAACGCTCTCGCGAAGCTCTATGCAAATATAATATTCATTTATATGTTAGGCGTAGAACACCTAAATGATAACCTGACCAGTTACAACGAAACCCCTGATAGATCACGCGGTGAATATTACTTACGCCAAATTCTTTCCACTCTCAACTATACCACTGATGAAAAGTTTGCCGAGTACTTTCTTGGTGGCATCAATATCCATACGGAGCACCACTTGTTTCCTGATTTGCCACCAAATCGTTTGGCAGAAGCTGCAAAAGAAGTGAAAAAGGTTTGCAAAAAGTATGATGTTCCCTATCGCTCCTTGCCTTGGGAGGTTGCAATCGCTGAGCTTCTCTATACGGTGATTAAATATTCCTTGCCATTTAGCGAACAGGGAAACAAAGGTCTCGATGAGGTCTGGATGAACTTGCGTAGGACTGTTGAGAATGTTTTCTTTAAAAGGGAAAAAGCCAGTACACACAAAGTAACCCTACAGAAATCTGGCGAAACCTACGATTTGTCTTCTAGCCAAAGTATTCTAGAATCCTTGGAAAAACAGGGTTTGCAGCCTCGCTATGGGTGTCGCAAAGGAACCTGCCGTGCTTGTAGTGTGCGTAAAGTTTCGGGTCGCACCAATTTAGAGAAGGGTGAGCCGCAACCCAGTGTGAAGATCTGCATTGCCAAGCCAACTTCTGATTTGGTATTGGAATTGTAATACGAGATAATAAGAGCTAAACTTTACTTTTGCCTTGCAAGACTTCTCCATTTATGCTTGCAAGGTTCTTTTTTGTACTACCATGCTTTAGAGTCTGAAAAGACTGGTAGATCGTTCCCTGAGTGAGGTAAGTGTAAATTTAGTGAACAAAAATTTACTTTTTCTCTTGACTTTCTAACGTACATCGCATTCACTATCCCCACAAGCGAAACATCTCATGCGAACAGCTCTCAGCCCGGTATTTCCCGTCAAGCCTTCTTTTCTCTGCACTTCCGGGGATTACTAAAATTTACCATTAGGAGTGCCCTATGCAACTACAGGAACTTAAAGTATAAGTGACGAGTTTAAGAATCATCTTGCTAAAAATAATCTCTCACAATATTTGACATGGTGAAACATGATAGAAAATAGAATATACCAAGCATACTATACGAAATCAGAACCTATCACAAATTATATGATTTCTTTGTTAGAGCTAAAAGGAAATGAAAAAATTCTAGAACCATGTGCAGGCGATGGTGTTTTTATGGATTCGATTTTAGAGGAGTATCCAGGGGTCTGTATTGAGGCTTTGGAGCTAAATACAAATGCTTACTTAGCTTTACTCTCTAAATATAGAAACAAAAAAAATGTAATAGTAAAAAACACAGACACATTGATTGATCCTGATTTGGAACGTGCCTGTTCTATAGGCGGCTTCTATGACGCAATCATTGCGAATCCTCCTTATGGTGCATGGAGGGATAAGGTCGAACGTCAAAAATTAAAAAAGTTTTACGATGGTTTTTATGTTAAAGAAAGTTATACTTTATTTATGTATCGCTGTATTGAAGCACTGAATGCAAAGGGTAGACTTGCATTCATTATTCCTGACACATATTTAAACCTTCATATGCATAAAGGAATCAGGGAGTATATTTTAAAGAATACGAAAATAAAAGAAATATCTTTATTTCCTTCGTCTTATTTTCCTGGTGTAAATTTTGGTTATGCAAACCTCTCGATTATTTGTTTGGAAAAGAGCTTAAAAAGTGAAGATAGCTTAAAACATAAATTTATTATTCGTAAAGGGTTTAAATCAGTTGATGAACTTGGTAATCCTAAATTAGAGCATTTAGAAACAATTCAATTAAAACAACAGACTGTACTAGAAACAACTGATTTCGCTATAATCACTAATGGAAATAAAGCTATCAGTAATTGTATAAAAGTTTCGCTAAATACAATCGGTGATATATGTGATTGCGTTACAGGATTTTATTCAGGAAACGATAAAGAAAACTTGAAAGTGAGAAGTAAAGAAATACGTAATGCAAAAAAATACGAAGTGGTTGATCTAAATGAAGTACAATTCAACTGCGGAAATAGCACTATCAACGGAATAAATGGAAAAAAGAAGTTCGTTCCGATTGTTAAAGGTGGTAATACAAAATATTATAAACCTGATAATTGGTTTATGCTATGGACAAAAGACAAAGTTGCATTCTATAAAAATGATAAAAAAGCTCGTTATCAGAATTCTAACTTTTATTTTAAAAAAGGGATTGCCGTTCCAATGGTTAGTTCAACTTGCATTACAGCTGCCTTGCTTGACAAAAGGCTTTTCGACCAATCAATCGTTGGTATTTTTCCTAAAGAAGAGGAGCTTTTACTTTATCTACTTGCCTTTTTGAATTCTCCAACTTGTAATAAGCTGATTAGGACAATCAATCCATCTACAAATAACTCATCAAATTACATTAAAAAGATACCGTTTGTAAAACCAAATAAAGTAGCAAAGCAGAAAGTAACTAATAATACAATTAAAATTCTTGCAAGGATACAAAT
>JBCCIA010000121.1:0-13984 GCA_039028475.1 Spirochaetota bacterium
ATTAAAGACAGGAAATATGGATTTTATGAAAGATTTGAAACAAGAAATTCTAAATACATAGTTCTATTGGTACATATATATTTTTTAAGTAATGCTATTCCCTGGAAAAAGCATAAAAAAAAATAAAACTCTCCTTTGTGATGGGCGCCTTACATTCTTACTTTAAAAAACTGAGGATACTATTTCTATAGGTAAAGTAATCACTTTCCTTTAGGGGTATATTATGGATTCTATATATGTGAATGTTGGGTCTAAGCTGCGGTTTTGCCGAGAAAATCTTGGCTACACTTTGGAAGATTTTTGTGCAAAAATGAATGAGCTATATGGTCTAGATCTAAATCCAAACTTAATTGGTAAAATAGAAAGAGGCAAATCTAGGGTACAGTTGCATGATTTTATATATATTTGTCATTTCTATGGTATTGAGTTGAAGGAATTGTACCCTTCTGAGCTTGTCAAACAAGATAATCATCTAGAAGCAAAAACAATCAACCCTCTATTTGAAACTATACCAGGCAGGCAGATTATCCGAGAAATTGCAAAATTAGAGGAACCTGAGTTACAGAAAATTGTTTTTAGTTTTTTACAAGGTGTTATGCCAACGGTACGACAATCACTTAAGATTTCTAAAAATGATACATCTGCATCTATTTTAAAAGCGGCATCTAAGTCTAGGCAAAAAGCAAATAAGAAGAAGTAAGCTGTTTCACGGTGCAAAATAGTTTCAGTGAAAAACACTACTTGACAATATTAGTTTGTACTATAGTCTTTGCGAATGGGAAAGAAAACAAAACAAGCCATTGAGGTTGTTCCGCATTGTGTGCATTATACCAAGGGATTTGAGCATTGCCCTTCTTCCAAGACAATTTTACAAGATGAAGACTTCCAGCGCCTGTTGAACCATTGCGTTTGTCCAGATTTTAAAAAATGCGATATATACCTAGCAATTGGAGAAAAAGCAGCTTAATCCTCTACTTTTCTTTCTTCTTCGCTCTTTTTTTCCTTAGCTAGTATATAGAAACGTAGGTAGTCCCATTCTTCTTTTGCAAATTCTGTATTTGCCAATAAAAGCTCCCCCTTCGAGTTTTCATAAATGATTTGGTTTCTTGCTACGCCCCAAAAACGTTTGCATAGAATGGGATAAGCCTTCATCTTTCCATTTCGCTTCCAGCTGAATACTTGTTCCTCTCCTGTAAAAAACTCTTCTCCATCAGCTTTTTGCCATAAGCGGGTTTGTGACAGTTCAACAGAAATCGCCTGTGTAAGGCTGGGCTTGCTGTGGCTGGAAAACTGTAATTCTCGCATAGTTAATTTTCCGATACTACCGCAGATAATAAATGCTTGTTTGCCATTGCCATAGTAGAGGTAAGGAAGCACTACTTTTTTTGCGAGGAGTTGTACTTCGTTATTGCTGGGATTGAACCAATAGAGATTATAAGCACCGGCATTGCCAGAGAAAATCACAAAGGTTTTTCCAATGGAAAACATTGCATTTTTATTTAAAATCTTAGGGTATGGAGCAGAAATCTCTTCTTTGGGAACTAAGAGAATGGGGTTATTGTATTTAATAGTAACTTCTTTATAGAGAGCATTTTCTTTGAAGTAATAGACTACACCACCATCGGGAGCAATTGCTGCCTTGTCGTCGCAGGAAAGTGTCGTGGCTACATTGTAATCAGGTTTGAATTCGACTAGAGAAAGGGAACGTAAATTGCATTTTTTTTCTTTTCCATTGGGAAAGGCTACAATTGCGTAATTGCCCTCTGCGGAAACATTCATATTTGCGATAGCTTTCGGTAACTCTTTGGTTTTTACCAATGGGTTTGCGAGGTCTCGGTATATGAGTTTTTTATCTTCTACCCATATGAGACGGTTTCTATCGTTGGAAAAACTCATAATTCGCTCAGTCTTAGGTTTGGAAAAAGATAAGATTTCATCATTGGGGCGTTGCGATTTTAATTTTCCTTGCAACTTTTCGATTACAATACCAAATTTTTCCTTTTCTATGAGTAATTTGATCTCTTCGATGAAAATTTGATGTTTGGATTTACACTGAAAAAAAGAAAGTAAGCAGAATATAAATAACAGAGTTTGCGTAGCTTGCATGTGAATTAAGCGTCGTTGGTACTGTCAGATTTGTTATCTATAAAAATCTCTTTGGAGAAAATTTCTTGCGAGCGTTTTCCTATTGCTAAAGTGTCTACATATGTTTTGCCACTGGATAAAACTAAACCGCTAAAAGGGATGAATTTGCTGACAGAATGGCGCAGATAGCGATTTGCAATTCGTTCGCTGATGCGAAAAACAAGTGATTCTACTGCATGAAATGTCATGGGACGTATAATTGTTCTGGTACTAAACTCTTTCACTATATTTTTTAAGAAATACTTTTGTGATTTTTGGAACAAACAGTATAGGAGTAGTTCTTGTGTTACTTGTTGTTCTTTGCCATAGAGAGCTGCAATGTCTTTGACGAGATGGCCTTGTACGCGATAGAGGAGGAGAATCTCTGGTAAAACAGTTGCATAGGCAGCATAACCAGGAGGTAGAGCAAGCCCTGCACTGATAAAGGATAGCTTCCAGGCAGCTTTTTTAGTCAATTCTTTGATAATAACGGAAGGTTCGCTAACAGATAGAGCATAGGGACTTTGGTAATTTTCAATATCGGAAAAAATGTTTACCAATCTTTTTGATAAAATTTTGCGAAACTCAGTAGTACTCATAAAAGAAACTTACAAATTTTCTAGTATTCTGACAAGCTTTATTGCTGAGACATTTTTGAAATCATAAAAGTAAAAAGTTTTTAAAATACATGGAAAAGCTGAACTCTAAATTTCTATAGACAATAACAGAATGGTAATTAAAATAAAAAAAGAGGTAGTTTTATGAAAATTAGCGGCAAATTGCTTTTATGCATCGGTCTTGCTTCTATTTTAGGTTTTTCTTTGTGGAGCCAAAATGGCAAGAAGACTTTTCTTACTGACTCTGATGGAGATGGAATCAGTAATTATATGGAAGAACTTTCCTCACTGGACCCCAGCAACGATGAATGTCGCTATAGTAAATTTAGCAATTCTTGTAAAGATATCAGTGTAAATGGACTTTTGGGGAAAGAGTATTTTATCTATATTTTAGATGAAAGCGGCAGTATGCGAGAAAGAATCAAGGGTCGAACGCGGATGGAAGTTGCTAAAGAGATCGTCATTAAATATATCAAAAATCTTCCAGAAAACTTTAGTGGCATATTCACCGATTTTCCTATGCGTTTGGGAATGTATTCCTATGGCAAAACAAGCAGTTGTGAAGCCATCGAAGAAATGCAATCCCCTTACAAACGTTTGAAACGTAAAAAGTTAATTTCTTTGGTGGAGCAGATGAAGCCAAACGGAAGGACACCTATTGCCAAGTCTTTGGACCATGTCGCAGCTAAGATCCGTAAAAAGAAGAACGGTAAGTTCAATGTTATGCTCGTTACAGATGGAGTAGAAAGTTGCCGGGGGAACCCTATTCGTGCGGCAAGAGATTTGATCTCCCTCAATAGTCTAGACGTTTCTGTCAAACTATCAGTCATCGGTTTGGGAGTGCCAAAGGATATTGAATCAGAACTCAAGAAAATTGCAGAAGCCTCCAATGGAACCTATCATACTGTGAACTCCGCAGAAGAGTTTGAAGAGGTTTTTGCAACTCCCTTTAGGCAAATGGTAAAGTACCTAAATGGTTTGGTATGCTTACAAAAAATCACAGATAAAGTGATCGCTTGTGAAAATTTAAGAAGAGCTAAGTTGAACCGTGGTTACCAAAAGTTGAACAACCCATTTAATACTAAGGTCACCTCGGAACAAAAGAAGGTTTTTAATGAAGAAAAAGAAATGTATGAAAGTTCTACACGCAAGAAGTTGAAAACATACAATCGTTTTAAGAGCAAAGGCTCAGAGGTCCTTGTTAAAAAGGCAAATGATTTGGTAAAGTTTTTAGGAAAAATTCAAAAACTTAAATGAGAATTCTCCATACCACAGCAGAATTATTCCCCTTTATCAAAGTGGGAGGATTGTCCGATATGCTTTCCTCCCTATCCCGTTTCCAAGCATCTGAACATACGATTCATATTGCCTTACCTAAGATCCAATCCATAGCAGAAGAAATTGAATTTACGGGAAAAAGCCTTGCTTGCATTGGCAATGATGCTTTTGGTTCAGATGCTTCTGCTGTTTTACAAGAGTCTACCTTTTTAGAAGCAAAAAGAGGGGATATACTATTATACTTTTTCGACTCCCCTCTCTTCAAAAATTTGCCCTCTATATATAAAAACTCACATGAGCACTATAATTTTGCAGTATTTTCCTACGCCTGTTATTATCTAGGTTTGCAGTTAGACGTAGATATCGTTCATTCGCATGATTGGCACACTGCTTTGGCTACTGTACTAAATGCTATCCGTCCAGAAGGTAAGGGTACTTGTTTTACGATCCATAACTTATCGCACCAAGGGGATCACCCTTTGGATCTGACTGGTTTTTTACGCATAGACCCGTTTTATTTAAAACCAGAACATCTGATGAATTATGATAAGGTCAACTACTTAAAGGGTGCTCTTCAGCACAGCGACGAAATTACTACAGTAAGTCCTGGATACCGCAATGAAATTTTGAGTGAGCCAACAGGCTGTTTTTTATCATGGGTACTGAATCGTAGGGTAGATTCTCTTACGGGCATCTTAAATGGCATTGATATGGAAGAGTGGAATCCCAAAACAGATACTCATATTTATTCCCAATACGATGGGCAAACTGTCGCAGAAGGTAAATACCAAAACAAATTAGCCTTGTATAAAGACTATGGTCTGCATGTTGATATCCACCGTCCATTGGTTGGTTTTGTGGGAAGACTTGCGTACCAGAAGGGAATTAAAACCTTGCTAACTGCTTTTCCTTGGAAAGCACATCTATCTTTTTATTTCTTTATTTTAGGTTCAGGGGACATTGAATTAGAAAACCAACTGTTCTACCATTCCCACCATGACAACCAACGATTGTATTTCTTCCGTGGTTTTTCCGAAACACTTGCTAGAAGAATCGAAGCAGCGTGTGATTTTTTTATTATGCCGTCCTTGTTTGAACCTTGTGGTTTGAACCAATTCTATAGCCACCGTTATGGCAGTATTCCCATTGTATCGAGAGTAGGCGGTTTGCGAGATTCTGTAAATGAGAGTTGGGACATACAAAATTTTACTGGTTTGGTTTTTGAGTCTAATGACGAAAGTTCGTTTTCGTATGCTCTAGACAGAGCAAATAGCCTATACTATGATAAGCAAAGATTTGCGCAGATACGGCAAAATATAATGAATTTAGACTGGTCCTGGAAAACTCGAGTAGGCGATTATTTGCGGGTTTACCAAAGTGCGATTGCCAAGAAACAGCAGAGAGCAAATACTTTCTGACCTATGGGGAAGAAAATACAACTAAAGCAGTTGTTATTGGAACAAAAGATATGTGATTCGTTAGAGCGTGCAAATTCTTTGATCCTTTCCGGTTCTGTTTTGGTAAATGAACAAAAAATAACGAAGTCTGGTACACTTGTGCCTCAGAATTCTGTACTACGCATTCTTAATAAAATTCCCCAGAGAGTGAGCCGAGGTGCTTACAAATTAGAAGCAGCGATAACTCATTTCAAAATTTCCGTCAAAGATAAAGTTTGTTTGGATATAGGAGCCTCTACAGGTGGTTTTACGGAAATTTTAGTTGAACAACTCGCTGCTAAAGTATATGCTTTTGATGTTGGTTATGGACAGTTAGCACAGCGACTGAGAAATCATCCAGCGGTATCCGTACGCGATAAGTTCCACATTAAAAAACTAACACGGGCAGATTTGTTTGAAAGCCATGACCCACAAGAGTTATACTTTGTCATGGATTTGAGCTTTATTTCCTTACTAGCTGTATATCCTACTCTAATAGCTTTAAAGCAACAAATGCCAACTACAGAGTTTTTCATCCTAAGTTTGATCAAACCCCAGTTTGAATGTGATACTAAGGATTTAGACAAAGGGATTGTGCAAGATGGAAGAGTACACTGGCGGGTATTGAAAAAGATAGCTAGTTATGTGAAACAACAGTCCAATACTCGTTTGCATGGCTTTTGCCATTCACCAATCAAAGGAATGCATGGTAACAGAGAGTTTTTTATCTATTGGAGTTTGGGGTAGAGTCTTGGTAGAAATACTCTATTTCTGGTACTTCTCGCAATAAGGGCTTTCCTGATAAAAAATTTACTACATCTTCGGCTGCTTGGTACTCCATTTGGTAACGGCAGTCAAAGGAGCAAGAACCGATATGGGCAGTAAGAAGAACATTGTCCAAAGAACTAAGTCTACCTCGGTATGGCTCTTCCACAAAAACATCCAAAGCAGCTCCCAAAAATCTTTTTTGCTGTAAGGATTGTAGAAGAGCAGCTTCATCGATGATGTTTCCCCGAGCAGTGTTGATAAGAACAGCATGTGGAGAGAATAAAGCAAGAGTGTTCTTATTGATTAGCTTATCTGTTTGTTGGGTATGTGGTAGGTGGAGGCTAATGATATCGCAACAAGAAAATATCTCTTCTTTAGAGGAGGAGTGTATGGGGATACCAGTTTGTCGTTGCATTGCTTCTGCTAGAGCTTGTTTGTCTTGTATGTCGTTGTAGAGAATTTTTTTAGGAGAAAAGGCACTTAGCAATCTTGCTACATTGCTACCCACTCTGCCAAACCCTAAGATGCCAATCGTTGAATCGCCAAGTCTTTTTCCTACATATCTCTTCCAACGTTGGTGTCGGATATCATTATCGGAACGGTGGGTATTGCGTGTAAGGGAAATCATAAAAGCTATGGTAAGCTCAGCAACGGCTTTTGTCACGGCATCTGGTGTATAGGTAACTCTGATGCCTTTTTCTTGGCATAAACGTAGTGGAACAGAATCCAAACCAATGCCTACTCGTGCGATCATTTGCAATTTAGGATTGCTCTCTATGAAAGGCTGTAAATTTTCTGTACTTGCTATAAGAACTTCTGCATCTTTTGCAAATTCTAATAATTCTTCTGGTTTGAGTTTCCGTTCGAATGGGTTTTGTGTTATATGCCAATTAGGGTTTTGCAAAAGATTTAGAGGTGCAGGGTCATAACTAGCAAAAGGGTGCGTAGAAATGTAAATCTGAGTCACGTTATTTGGGCAATTTTATCTTTTTTTCTTTAAAGTTTCCAATCGTTGAGCCATAGGTTTGTTTGCTGTTGAGTTGCAATTCGGCAAGTTCTATAGTGTCACGTTCAAAAACTAGGATTACTGTCGACCCCATTTCAAACCTTCCTAGTTCTGCTCCTTTTTGGATCATGATATCAACATTATCGTATTCTACTTCTTTAGGAAAACGAATCAGCGTATTAGTTACAATTTTTTTATCGTAAGTGACGCGAATCTTACCTACATTGGAAGCTCCTACTTTGACAACAGCAATTTTGCCGTATTCTGTTTGTAGAAATGTGATAAGCCTCTCGTTTTTAGGAAATAAACCACGAATACCTTTTACCGCTAAATCGTTGACGGGAAATAGTTTTCCTGGTTCATAATAAAAGCCTAAAATTTTCCCATAAAAGGGAGAGTGGATTCTATGGTAGTCTTGCGGAGAAAGGTAGAAGGTAATGAACTGCCCAGACTCAAAGTTTTCCGTATATTTGTTGGAACCGAGGAGTTCTTTTAAACTGAAGTCAATGCCCTTGGCTTGGATCATGGTCGTATTGTCAATTTTACCAAAAGCAGTTACCTTTGCATCCACAGGAGAAACAACAGCATTCTCTTCAGAACTTACAATCCTAGCTCCAGCTTTTAGAGATCTAGTAAAGAATAAATTTAAAGATTTGTATTCTGCTAAATGCAGTTCAGCCTCATCCACATTGATTTTGTACATCTTTGCAAAAGCGGTAAGCAATGGTATCATCATGAAACGTGGTAGGCGGAGTTGTGTGAAAAGACCAAAAACTTTAGAAAGTAAATTTTTAGGAAGAATACTTAAAATGAGAATGTAGAAGTCTTTGAAAATTTCATATTCTAAACCCGTTTCCGTAAAGTATTTGTTCATCTCAGACGAGACAATTTTGACGAGAAGAAGTAAGGATATGAGTACGGGGATGGCGGTAACAATAGCCATTGTATAGCCAAATTTATAAAATTGCACCAAGATGCTCTCTCCATATTCGTTGAAAGCGTAAGCAGAAAGTACCAAGCTCATAATGAAAAATATACGGAAGAAGTTTGCAAATTTTTCTCCCAGGATGTAGTATGCACTTTGTTCTCCGGTATAAAACCAACTACAAATTCCTGTAAAGGCTAGTATAATCAGAGATAGAATCAACACATTGCCATGCCAGCTAGAGTCAGTTAAGAATAGGGCAACGAATTGCTTCTGTTGTAGGAGAGTATGGGCATTTAAGGAGTATAGCAGATAGAAAATCAAAGTTGAGATGATAAAGCCTTCAAAAAATGAAGACATCATGCTCGCGAGGCCTTGTTTGATGGGAGAGTCGGTACGTACAACACCGGAGATACCAGCAATCTTTCCAACACCTGTTTCGGTAGATATGAAGAATGCACCTAAAGATTGCCCGATCAGAGTTACAATAGCTATAATGGAACCACTTACTACTGCTTCAAACTGGAAGGCCTCTCGAAATACTACTTGCAAAAAACCTGTGAAACTCTTTAAATTGGAACCGAAATGTAAAAAATAGCTTAAAAAGAAGAGAACTATACCTATAGGCATCAGTATTCCAGCTGTTTTGCCTACACGCCTTATCCCTCCTACTACAACAAAAATCAAAAAGCCGGCAATCAGTAGTGGAAGTTGTAATCCTTTTAATCCAATAGAATGTTCTGCTAAATAGGTGACACTGAGCATGGGAACAATCCCACCTAATGAGAGGACCGTTATTAAACTGGTACTTGCAAAGGCGATAGCTAGCCATTTTGCTCGTAAGGCTTTTTCAATAAAATACATTGGGCCTGACAGATGCCTACCATTGGGCAATACTACACGAAACTTGATTGCTAGGCTAGACGTCATAAGGCGGATGGGCATGGTAAAAAAGCTGGCAACCCAAATCCATACAAGTGAACCAAATCCACCAATTTTTAAAGCGAATGCGGAACCAATCGCAGCCCCTATGAGTAAGGAGGAACTCGTACCGGCAAAGAAAGCCTGGGAGTGTACCAGTTGTCCTTTGGAACCTTTGTGGTCGAGAGTGCCTGTTAAAACCTTTAGAGAAAGTAAGAAATAGCGGATTTGTGGAAATTTCAGTTTGAAGCTGATATATAAGCCTGAGAGAATCACCAAGATAAAATAGGGGTTGAAGATCTCGTTTTTTAAGGGGATTAGGTATTCTTTATCCATGCTTGTAAAACTCCAGGCTTTTACTGCCAGTATATAATTTGTTGTTTTTCACGTAACTTTTTTTGTTGTATATTGCTATTAATTTTTTGCTTGTTTTTGTAAGTTATCTAAGGTTTGTAAGGCTTCTATCGGCGTCATCGAATTGATATCCATTTTTTGCAAAGTCTTTACAATGGAATCTGTATGAGAGTCTTGTTTGAGTGCTTCTATGTTGAATAGGCTTGGTTCATTCGATTTGAATTGTATTGTCTTTTTCTTAGATTCTAAACCTATCAGTATTTCTCGTGAACGGAGGATTACCTCTTCTGGTATTCCTGCCAAGCGAGCTACATAAATACCGAATGATTTTCTGGCTTTGCCCTTTTTTACTTTACGCATAAAGATAATACTATCATCCTTCTCAACCGTATCCATATACAAATTAAAGATACCAACTTCCCTTTCTAACTCGGTTAACTCATGGTAATGGGTAGCAAAAATAGTTTTTGTTTTTTCGGCAGATAGGTTTAGGTGTTCAATGATAGACCAAGCAATGCTCATTCCATCGTATGTGGAGGTACCGCGGCCAATTTCATCAAAGAGAATAAGGCTTTTGGGTGTTTTATTCTTGAGAATATTTGCTGTTTCTTTCATCTCTAGGAAAAAGGTGGATTCACCAGAAGTTAAATTATCTGCGGAACCAATTCTTGTAAACAGTTTGTCTACAATAGAGAAACTTGCAGATTTTGCAGGCACATAAGAACCCATTTGGAAGAGAATCTGTGAAAGAGCGATTTGTCGCATGAAGGTTGATTTCCCTGCCATATTAGGGCCGGTTAGAATTGCAATTGTCTCTTTTTGGGGATCGAGGTTTACAGAGTTTGTGACAAATTTTTCGCCAACAGGGAGATACTTTTCTACCACTGCATGTCTACCGTCTATAATTTGCAATTCTCCAGTGTCATTGATTTCAGGTTTTACCCAGTTGTATTCATCTTTGCACAAACAGAGTGAAATCATAAAGTCTAGATCGCCTATTTCACGTGATAAGATCAAGAATTGGTGAAAGAATTTCAGAGAGGTGGCAATCATTGCTTCAAACTCTTGTTTCTCTATAGCAACAATAATTTCATCCGCTTCTAAGATATTTCTTTCTATCTCTTCTAACTCAGGAAAAGTGAAACGCTCTGATGTTACTAATGTCTGTTTTTTATTGTAGTGTGGAGGTGCATGTTCTGCTTGTGCCCGTGAAAGCTCCAAGAAATAACCAACAACTTTGTTATAGCGTATTTTTAAGGTGTTGAGACCTAACTTTTCCTTTTCTTGGTTTTCCAGGTTTAGAATCCAATCTTTTCCTTTCGTTTTTGCTTCGCGTGCCTTATCTAATTTTTCATCGAATCCCAAGCGGAGTAGTTCACCACCCCCTAAGATTGCTGGTAGTTCTTTTTCCGATAGGCGTATTTCTATAAATGTGTAGACCTTGTCTAATTCTTTTTCAGGAAAGGGAAAAGGGTAATTGATTTCTGCTAGTAGAGCTTGGACTTTTTTTGCTGTAAGAATGCTTCTTTGGATGGTACGAAAGTCACGTGGAAGTGCCTTACCAGTGCGAAATCGCGCTAGAATTCTCTCCAAATCGGCAAAAGACGATAGCTGTTGGTAACAACTTCGTAGGATTCGTTTGCTAGTACTTAGCATTTCTATCTTTTGCCAAATAGATTGGATACTGGCTTTACTTTGGTAGGGAAATAGAATACGATTTGCCAAGATTCTTTTTCCGATTCCCGTCGTACATTTATTCAGAACTGCAAATAGAGTGAATTGTTTGTCTCTCGTGGTTTGGTTTTCTAATAGATCTAAATTTCTTGTAGATTGCTCATCTATTTGTAGAAACTCTGATTCATCCATGATGATAGGTTCTTTGAATTCAAACGAATGGTTTTTAAAGTTCTCATTGATGATATATTCAATCGTTTGTTTTAGATAAGCGAATTTTTCTTGTTCCTCTGGTTTGCCTAGGGCACTCTTTGGTATCTTTGTAATGAGAGAGTCATTTTCTATTAGCAATTGCAATAGGGTATTTGCTTCTTCTGCGAAAACAGCAATTTCTCTTGGTTTAAACTTTTCAATTGTGCTGATGATTTTTCCTAACTCCGTTTCCGGGTAGCTGAAGTAATAGAGGTCAGATGTGGATACATCGGCAAATCCTAGGAAGCTAAATCCATCCTTTATAAAATAGACACAAAGATAATTGTTTTGAAAGCCTTTGAGTAAATTTTCTTCCACTACAGTTCCTGGTGTGATCACCCGTACTACTTCTCTTGTTAGTAGTTTACTGGTTGAGCCAGGATCATTTTTGACTTGTTCACATATCACTACTTTTTGGTTGGCGGCGATTAGGCGTGAAATATATGTTTCTGTTGCGTGGTAGGGAAACCCACACATAGGAATTTTATTTTGTCGTTTGGTAAGGGCTATGTCTAATAACGCGGAGGCTTTGATGGCGTCTTCCTGAAACATTTCATAAAAGTCCCCCATGCGGAAAAATAAAATAGAATCTGGGTATTTCTCTTTTATTTCTACATACTGCCGCATTGCAGGTGTATCCATTGGATCATTTTTTTTGGGCATTTGTGACAAACTCCTCAATCAAACCTAGATCCTTTTTACCTGGTTCCGACTCTACTCCAGAGGCAACGTCCACACCGTATGGAGATACTGTTTGGATAGCTTGGGCTATATTTTTGGGGTTTAGCCCTCCTGCAAGAAAATACTTACGTTCTATGCCTTGGAGAAGTTCCCAGTCAAAGCTTTTGCCGGTTCCTCCTCCTTCTCCTTTGCTATATGCGTCTAAAATCATAAATTCCGTATTGTAGCGGTACAGGTCTTTTTGCTGGAAATTAGGTTTGATGGGAAACTGTGGTATAAGTGGAAATGGAAATTCTTGCAAAGCGTATAGGGTATCTAACGAATCTTCTGTGACAAATTGTACAAAGTCTGGCTTGTACTCTTGTAAAACACTACGTATGAATTCTGGGGAATTTTTATAAAATAAAAACACTAGTCTAGGCTTTGTCGCTAAATTTGTGTTTTGCAAACTGGTACAGATTGTACCTGCAACGGAAAGCTCTACCTTGCGTTTGCTGAATGGTGAGAAGTTGATGCCAATAAAATCTACACCTAATTTGGCACAAAAAAGGGCTGTCTGCACATTTTGAATACCACAAATTTTTATTTTGCATTGTTGAGACATCTGTTTGCAACACTTATAAACTTACAATTTTTGGAAATAGAAAAATGCTTGGGAAGGTTTAATAATAATTCGCATCGCGAGAACGTCTCTTCTTTTCTTCTATATGAAAGTTTAGATTTTCTACTACTTTGTTCCAACGCAATGATTCTGGATCCTTACGGAGTTCTGAACGGATTAGACTTTGTGCCTTGATGAAATTAGCACTTTCTATATAAAGTTTAGCCTTTTCGATTTTTAAATCTTCAATTTCATCTTCTTTTTGTGACTTTTGGTAGAGGCGGATCAATTCTTCATTCTTATCTATTGCCAATTGGTAATTTTTCTGTCGGACATATAGGGGGTATAAGCGATTCAGAATGGCTTCCTTGTATTTGCTATTTTTCTGTAGTTCTTCCATAATCGGTATATGAGACTCGATAGGTGTTAGTTTTAAAAGAGAAAGAAACGCTTTTTCGTTGAGTTTTTCATTGGTTTTATCAAATAAATAGCAAAGCTTTATGGCTTGGAGGGCTTGGTTGTATTGCTTTTTTTTATAAAAATAGTCTGCATATTTTTGGTATGATTGGAAGAACAACTCCTTGGAACGGATCGCAGCATCACGGTAG
This sequence comes from Spirochaetota bacterium, assembly GCA_039028475.1. Lineage (GTDB taxonomy): Bacteria > Spirochaetota > Leptospiria > Leptospirales > Leptospiraceae > JBCCIA01. The sequence goes on from JBCCIA010000121.1 coordinate 13,246, forward strand.
TAGTAATTGTATATGATGATTTGATTGAGTGTTTTGGCAATTTCTAAATGTGAATTTGCGTTAGTAATTTTATTTTTAACATACAGGTATTTTTTGGAGATATTCTTGCGGCTAAAAAGTTTGTTTTCTAGGTTTTTAGAATAATAGATACGGAAGAAGGAATAATTGCGTATTTTGGGCAGCCAATTTTGCAGCTGGTAACTTGGTTCTTGCTTGCTTTGCAATAAAATGTACGGAATATTCGATTTTTGCAATTGCAGAATGTATGTTAGGATTAAGTTCCTGTTTGTGTGGCTTTCGATAACGACTGTTTTATTTTTGATAGAACTGAGTTTGGGTAATTTCTTTGCTTGTACGAAAGGCAGATGGGTCTGGTAATAGATAAAGCTTTTTTGATCAAATGGGATTTCGCTTAGTAGGAAAGGGAAGAACTTGCTTGCTTGCTTGGCTTCAAAATTTAGCTCATAGATAAGTGGCATGGGTGTGAAGCTATAATAACAAAGTGCAATCGCAATTGCAAAAGCTACTGCGCGTAAACTTCGTCTGAGCTTTTTTTGGTAAGAAAAATGCCCTAATAGTAATATGGGAAAGGATAAGGCTGCAATAATTTGTAACCAAGTTTTCGATGCATCGGAATAGAGGTAAATCGATAGTGCTATCGCAACTATGCCTACTAGTAGGCTTAGGGTCAACTTTTTAAAGTCAATCTTATAGGGACGGTACAGAGCTAAAAAGCCTG
>JBCCIA010000122.1:0-13960 GCA_039028475.1 Spirochaetota bacterium
CGATGACATCTGCTTTTATCGAGGTGCTCAAGTCGAGTCCGTGAATCACCCCACCGCCTGTTTCCAACTCAACACCGGAAACCGATTCGGAGGCGATCCTGCGATGGGGGCCTGGGTGACGTATGGGCTCGGCTCCCTCAACGAAAACATCCCAGGCTTCGTCGTCTTGCCCCTATTATTATAGTATAGAGGTTTCCCGAGGTGCAAAAGACTTGACCGTGTACTAAGAGTACACAGACTTTTCATTGTACCTTCGGGTATGGTTTCTCAGTCCGGGCGAAGTCGCCAAACTAACACCGGGCTGAGAGCTATTTCACTTTATATCGTTTCTTTTCAAATATATGCTCTCCTTACTGATAAACTGAAAACAAAGCGCATAGGTAAATATTTGTAGGTACTGGAGAAATGTCGAGAGTTTTTTTATCGGAGTTCGGTAATTTTACTGAGTAAGTTAAAATATTGGGTTTTTACAAAAGATCGAAAGCAATAAACCTCTAATCACGATATGAACTGTTGTAAAAAGAGGTTTGTAGGTTTATGGCTTTTCCAAAAAGACACCCGGGTATCCTGTAATGAAATAAGCAGATGCCAAAGTGAATCTAGCATTTTCTTTTCCTACGTAAACTCTTACGGTTTGCGGGACGAGAGGCAACAGATGTTCCTATAGACAAATTTGTCTTTATTGATTTTGCATAAAATGTTTTTAAAAGAGAGTGCCTTTTTTCCAACAAGCTGGATAGCTCTAGACTGTGAAACTCTTCGAGAATTGCCGACATTTCTTCTGGGGAGAAGCCTTCCCCTGTTTGTTCTTCTATAGCTTGCTTCTTATAATTAAAGTAGAGATGAATTCGTTTTTCTCCAATGGTTGTATTTCCATTCACTTTAAGTATATCCAAGCGAACACTGGTACAATCACATTTGCTACGCAAACAATAATAATCAACTATTATAAAATTCTTTGCCTGATAAGAAAAGATAAGTTGTTTGTCATAAGGAAAAACATCACTGTAGTGAATCATGTCCCCTTGTTCAGGCTTAGCGTCAATTTGAGGAAATTTTAGATCGGAAGTATTTACATCAAACTTCTGTGTATCTTCATATTTACGTGCCCTGAAATATAGATCGAAATTTTGCCAATCCTCTTCTCCTAATTCGTTTACAAACGCTCTGTTGAGAAGCACGTCTTCTCTGCGTGTATCATTCACGATCTTTCTCGCAGCAATATCTAACGTAAAACGACTCTTTGTTCTTTGGGAAGGGTTTTCTTTGGAGTTAACAATAGAGACAGTAATTTCTTTACAATGGCATACAGGAGACTCGCAGGGAACCTCAATATTTGCTTTGTACCTCTCTCCTCGGTGTTCACTTTCTTCCAATTCAAAGTCAAATTCGTTGGCAATAGTATCTTCTTTGACCATAGGAGTAAAAAATTTCATTATGTCTCATTTTATAGAAGTAAGATTATTTACAATTATTTTCTTTTTTCAAGAAGAATTATATCTAGAGGCCTTTTGTAGTTGTTCGGTATTTTTCAAAAAATAAAACTAGTTTCCCCACATCTAAAACCCTTCTATCACAAATTTTCTAAACTTTTGCTGACCTCTTTTTTGCCACCGACGATTCGGATATAGACTATGCATTCACAAGTTTTGAACTCACTGTAAAGTATTTTCTTATCGGCCTTTGCGGTAGGTCGGCATTCTTTCAACTTGGGCTCTTTATAGTCCCTCTCGTAGAGGGTATTGATTTTCTGCAAAAGCTTTTCAGGTTCTTTGCTGCTATGTTCTTTTTGGTATTCGCTAAGAATTCTTGTAGAAAGTTTTGTCCCGGCTGTTTCTAAAATCGAAGCTGTACAAGAGTTGTGCATCATGCCACCGCTACCCGATTGGATTGCCTTGCGAGTTGCCTTTCCTGCTACCTTGGTATAAATGTAGTCAAAAGGTTGTTTTTCTTCTTCCATCGGCGGGCCTCCCCAACCTTCGTAAAATTGGTTTTTGTAAGCAGGTAGGACAAACTCTTTACCAGTAGCACAATGGGTAAGAAAAAAGGATAAGAATAGGATTAAAACGGTACGCATGGGAGACAAAAAATCATTTCTTCTGTGCACTGTAAAGCCAAAAGCAAAATAGCAATTGACCAGAGCTTTCCTTGGTTTTTCTTTAACCTAGTGCAAGCTTTTCTGAGTATATTTTTTTTCCTTTTACTAAATGCTTTTGTGTCACAGCTTTGGTGCGACCCTATAGGGGACATTCCTTTAGATATACGCAACCAATATGCACCTATTCTGTTGTTTCACCAACCACAGGCAATGAATGCCAATACTCTAGGCGAGGGAAAACACAAATTTCATAGCAATGTATCTTTGACCAACGATACCCTTTCCTCTGCAAATTATAAGTATAGTAGAGATTATTATTTGATTCGTTGGTTTGCTTACCGATTGGTGGAGAGAAGTTCTCGTACTCCTTTAGAAAATATCATCTATGCAGATTACGCCCGTTACGGACATTTAGAGCCTTTCCAGCAGACAACGATTGATATGGAATATACCAATTTACAAGTAGGTTGGGACTATGGGCTCAAAGAAAATTTAGATATAGGTGTTCGCTTGAACTTCTTTTCTTTTGATCATGGTATCTTGGACCATACCATCAATGACTACCATGCAGTCATTGGGGTAAAAACTGGTAAAGAACGCTTTCCTAATGACAACTTTAAATACCGTGTTACAGACAATCGTAAGGTCATTGTCAATAGCAAACCACGTAGCAACTTGGGAGACAGCGTTGTATTCTTAAAGTGGCAACCTGAGCAAGGCGATACCACAAACTTTTCCTATTCTTTCTTCTCGCAAGCGAAAATCCCTACAGGCAATCGTTCCTTGGGAATGGGGAGTGGCCGTTTAGATATGTCTTTGGGAGGCACACTGCAAAAGCGCTCTGGTTCTTGGCTGCAATTTGCCAACTTAGGTTTTATTTATGTTGACGACCCATTCCACAATTCAACCATCAAAGCACGCAACTATGCTTTTTTCTCGTATTCTCTGCTTTACAACTGGAGCAAAAGTATTGGAACTTCTCTCCAAGTGGATAGCTATTCCTCCCCTTATCGTTCGCATACCATTCTTCTCAGCCAGCCCTCAGCGGTTTTTTCCTTAGGGCTCAATTGGACAATTTCTGAAACATCTCTATTGCAAATTGGCTTTTCGGAAGACATCAGCTATCCAGTTCCTGATATTTCTTTTTTTTGCAACTGGAAAGCAAGTCTGTGACTCGGCTCGCTAACACACTGTAAAGATTCTCTTAATTTGTTGTCTTAAAACAAGGTTTTGAAATCTTTGTATTCATGAAGAAGACAATGTTTGAAAAGATTTGGGAAGACCACCTAGTACACGAAGGCGATGGCTCTTCCATTCTTTATATTGACAGGCATTTGGTACACGAAGTGACAAGTCCTCAGGCTTTTGAAGGTTTGCGTATCAGCGGGCGTAAGGTTAGACGTCCCGAAGCAGCGTTTGCAACTATGGATCACAATGTTTCTACAAGAACAAGAAATCTTGACTCTGCCGACCCTGTTTCTGCCATCCAAATGAAAACATTGATGAAAAACTGCGAAGAAAACCAGATCAAATTGTTTGATATCAACCATCCCGACCAAGGAATCATCCATGTCATTGCTCCCGAGATGGGACTGACACACCCCGGTATGACCATTGTCTGTGGAGATTCTCATACCTCTACGCATGGAGCTTTTGGAGCCCTTGCTTTTGGGATTGGTACAAGTGAAGTAGAACATGTCTTAGCTACGCAAACCCTTTTGCAACAAAAACCGAAAACAATGGAAATTCGCATAGAAGGAAAGTTATCTCCCTACGTAACCGCAAAAGATCTTATTTTATTTATCATTGGTAAAATTGGTACTGATGGAGCAACTGGCTACGTTATTGAATATACCGGTGAGGCAATCCAATCTTTGTCTATGGAAGGACGGATGACAGTCTGCAATATGTCCATAGAAGCAGGGGCTAGAGCAGGTTTTATTGCACCGGATGAAACGACTTTTTCTTACATAAAAGGCAAAGACTACGCTCCCAAAGGCGAAGAATGGGAAAAAGCAGTTGCCAAATGGAGTTCTTATAAAACAGACGAAGGAGCTTCCTTCGATAAAACTGTTGTCATCAGAGCGGTAGATATTTCTCCTATGGTCACTTGGGGCACTTCTCCAGGTCAGGTAGCAGGCGTAGCCAATACAGTACCTGACCCAGACCTTCTATCTGACTCCGTTGCAAAGGGCAGTGCTATAAAAGCTATAGAGTATATGGATTTGAAAGCTGGCCTACCCATACGTGAAATTAAAATAGATACAGTATTTATCGGCTCTTGTACGAATTCACGTATCGAAGACCTACGAGCTGTTGCTAAAATTGTTGATGGAAAGAAGGTAACGGAAAGAATACGGGCACTCATTGTTCCAGGTTCAGGTAGGGTCAAACGCCAAGCAGAAGCAGAAGGTTTGGACAAAATCTTTACCGAAGCAGGTTTCGAATGGCGGAATGCTGGTTGCTCGATGTGTCTGGCGATGAATGATGATTTTTTACAACCAACCGAAAGGTGTGCGTCTACCAGTAATCGCAACTTTGAAGGCCGACAAGGAAAAGGCGGAAGGACGCATTTGGTAAGTCCAGAAATGGCAGCTGCAGCAGCAATCGAAGGGCATTTTGTTGATATCAGGAGTTGGAGTTAATATGAAAGCTTTTACAGTACACGAAGGTTTATGCGTTCCTTTGGATAGAGCCAATGTAGATACAGATCAGATCATTCCTAAGCAGTTCTTACGTAAAATTGAGCGTACCGGGTTTGGAATACACCTATTCCACGATTGGAGGTTTTTAGACGATGAAGGGCGGAACCAAAACCCTGATTTTATCCTAAACCAAGAAAAATATAAAACGGCAAGTATTTTGCTCGCCAGGGATAACTTTGGTTGTGGCTCTTCGCGTGAACACGCACCTTGGGCTTTAGAAGACTTTGGCTTTCGTTCTATAATTGCCCCTTCTTATGCAGATATTTTTTATAATAACTGTTTCAAAAATGGCATTCTTCCTATTGTGTTAGACGCTGAAGAGGTGGAGGAACTTTTTGAATACGCAAGATCTAATAATAGGGCAGTCCTAAAAATTGATTTGCAAGATCAGACCGTTATACGAAATGATGGCATAAGTTACTCTTTTACTGTTGATCCATTCCGTAAGGATTGTTTGTACCATGGAATGGACGATATTGGACTGACATTAAAAAATGAGAAGAAGATCTCTTCTTTTGAAACAAAACAAAAAGAGGTATTGCCATGGCTTCACAGAAAGGTTTCGTAAACTTCTCCCTATGGAATGTATTTGTACTCATTGGTTTTTTCTTTTCTTTGGTTTTATTCGCTACCGAACCAAAGAAGTTGATTATCGAAAATTTAAAATTAGGAAAGGGAAAAGAAGCAAAGCGCTTCAAATGGGTTACCGTTCACTATACGGGCTGGCTAGCAAATGGGGAAAAGTTTGACAGCTCTTTGGATAGAACCGATTACCATACAGGAAAGCCCACCCCTTTCACCTTCCAGTTAGGAGTAGGTCAGGTAATAAAGGGTTGGGATTCTGGTTTGAAGGGAATGAAAGTTGGTGGCAAAAGAAAATTAGTCGTGCCTTCTCGCTTAGGATATGGTGAAAAGGGCGCTGGCAACATCATACCACCAAATTCGACGCTCATTTTTGAAGTAGAATTACTAGATGTACAATAGAGAGACTACTTTTTCTCTTCAAAACCTCCAGAGTAGGTGATAACGCAGGTATTGGAGGAGTTTGGACTACTGACACAGGAGATACCACAAGTAATATAATTTTTCTTGAGTAGATTGGCTCTGCGGTTTCTGCTAGGTTCCCCATCGTCAATGAGTAGCATGACAATGATTTCCCGTGCCGTTTTTCTCCCTACACTAATCGTTTCTCCTGCGATAATCTTCCACTTGCCATAGCGGTTCATGCGATCAAAAGGATTGCTACGGTCGCTACCGGTGTGTTTTATTTGCCCTGTCCGCAGTAAATCTAGAGCATGATCCTTAGCAGCTAAGCTCATTCCTGGAGAAAGTGTTAACCTATGCAATGGTTGTTGTCCAGTGAGCTTTTGGATAGCTTCCTCTAATGGCTTTACCCCTTCTTTTAACGGTAATGGCCTTTGTTGTGAAAAATACAAGGAATTCCCGCGAAAAGAACTGCGGTACTGGTTAAGGATCTGTGCATATTTACTAGGGTTGGAGCGCAGCAAGTTTAGCTCCTGCAAAAGATCAGACTCAAGTTGCTTCAGTACCCTGTACTGGTTATTAGATGCAATAACGGGTAACAGGAAAGAGGCAAATAGAAAAATTGTAAGTGCTTTCAAATAATTCATTCGTTGCGACAAAGTTTTGTATAACTCTCCTCGATGTGCTTTCATGAGTTCTCATAACATTGCAGAAAAAGTTATTTTTGTCAATAGGAAATAAATTATTTATTAATTTTTACATTTCTCTCGTAGTAGTCACCCACATTCTATACCTAAGTAAGAAAAATAAGCTGAGCAGTACAAATAGCAGAGAAATATACTGTGATTGTGAAAAACCGTGCCAATAGTAGTTTTTCAAAAACTCTGGGTTTTGTGCAGGATGAGGAATATTCGCCATTTGCGGAGGGTTCCAAAAAGGGATCACCGCCTTATTGACCCGCAAAAACTCAAAGGATAGGCGTGCCAAACCATGTAAAAATATGTACTGCCAAAAAATGCTGTAGGTTTTAAAATTTTGGTAACGAGCATAGAATTGGAAGTAGAGAAAGAAGAGGAATGAAGTGAAGGCTTCCATAACTGGTGTATTCCAAACGGGAACTCCAGAAGGGTGTGCACCTTGGAATGTGTGTACAAGTATCGGGATGTCAGCATCGGTATAATGCCCGTAGCAACCGTCTCCTGAAATAAAACAACCCAAACGCCCCAAGCAATACCCTATTGCCATAGTAGGAGCCATCGCGTCGAAATACTCTCCTGCTTTGTACTTCTTAGTGCGGAAGTATAGAAGAATGAAAGCTACTCCAAACAGAAAGCCACCATAAAACACCAAACCTCCGCCAGAAAAAAGAGAACTCCACACTCCCAAATGCCCAGGAATGCCATTCCAATGTGTCAATGGGTATATGTATTGGCTATAACCAGGTGTCTTGACAAAGATCTGATCCCAGATTTCAAAGATAAAAAAAACTTTTGCACCGATTAAAGTACCAATGACACCAAGAAAAACGATACTATCAGCGGCTTCGGGTACCAATCCCCTACGCTTTAGTTCTCTTGGCAACAAATAAGAACCTGTTAGAAAAGCCAGCATTAACATAATACTGAAGGTAGATGGTCCCTCCCAGCCAAAAAGGTTAATTGGTATTCTTTCGATCATAGTTTTACTAAAAAGTTAAAGAATACATGGAAAACAAGAAAGAAATGCTTACAGGGTGTATTAAAAGAAGTCTACTCAAAGTTGATAAATTCTTTAGGATTTACGGCAGGGTCAGAACCTATATGTACTTCGTAGTGAACGTGTGAACCCGTTGCTTTGCCGGTTGCTCCCATAAGACCAATTAGATCACCGCGTTCTACTTTTTGGCCTTCTTTCACTTTAAATTCGTAACAATGCCCGTAAAGGGTATAGATTCCGTACCCATGATCAACCCGGATACTCTTACCCAATCCACCAGCAGCAACTTTTAGTTCCGCAATAGTACCCGGAGCAGTTGCGTAGATCGGTGTGCGGTAAGAAGCAGCGAAGTCAATTCCATTGTGAAACTCTCCCTCTCCCAAGCCAAAAGGGTCCGGTCTTTTCCCGTATAGGGATGAAATAAAACCTACTCCAGGAGCCAGGGGACGACCCTGAGGCATTGATTGGTAGACACTTTCACGGGTTTCTAAGTAGTCTAAAGTATTTTCAAAACGAGGTTTTAGGTCGTCTAGTTGTTTGTGTAAATTGGCAATGTCAGATACCGTCTGTGAAAATAAGCTCATATTGGAATTTTGCTGTTGCCCAGCGTCTTCCAGAGGGATCATAGCAGCTAATTGCAAGTTTTGCAGACGAAAGGAGAATAAATCGTAATGCATCTTTTTGCCCCAGATGATCTGGTGCAGACGGTTTGTTTGTGATTTTACTTTTTTGATAGTTTTTCTGAGCTTTTCTACATTCCTTCGATGTTCTAGGAAGTAGGCTACATTGCGATTACCAGTATTGTACAGATTCTTATGGTCTGCTTGTAGGAACATGAGTTTTATGCCATAGTAAAAGCTAAAAAGCAAAATTAGCGCAGAGGTAAGGGAAAAAAAAGCCAACATGCTGATACTCATTTCTATCCTGGCAATCTTTTCCTGGCTATGCGGAATCAGTAAAAGGGAAATGCGGGTTTTGCCGTGGTTGCGAAGTTGTTGCAACTTCTTTTTCCAGCTTTCTTTGGCTAGAACCAGCTTTTCTCTAGTACTTAGGTTGTACTTGGAACTACTCATATACTACAATTGTTACCTTATAAATAGCAACAACTTCCCATTAAATCTACCCCTTAGAAAAAATCAAACAAAAAAAGACCACAATTTCTTCTTGCTTTTTTCTTTAAAAACGACAATATAGCAATTAACACTATGTTTAAAATCATCAAAGATCTTTTCAAAAAAAAATCACCCACCATTGAAACTATTCTCTTATACCCAGAAGGTAAAAGACACTATCGGGAATCCCATACTATTCGAAAAAATCTGATTGATGAAGATGTACAAAAGATCTTGCATAGGCTTAATAAATTCGGACACAAGTCTTTTTTGGTAGGTGGTTGCATCCGTGACTTACTCTTGGAAAGAAAACCCAAGGACTTTGATATTGTCACCAGTGCAACACCCAACCAAATTAAGAAAATTTTTAACAATTGCCGGATTGTAGGTAGACGTTTTAGAATCGCTCACATTATTTTCCGTAACAAGGTTATTGAAGTTTCCACCTTTCGCTCTCTGCCGGAACACCGCTTGAGCCAAAGTGCTGATGAAAACCAGGACTACCTTTTGCGCAAAGATAATAATTACGGAACCCCAAAAGAGGACGCTGCGAGACGGGATTTTACTATCAACTCGTTGTACTTCGACATTCGCAATGAGTCTATTATTGACTTTGTTGGTGGATTTGAAGACATTTCAGCGAAGGTTCTGAAAGTGATCGGCAATGCGGATATTTCTTTCCAAGAAGATCCTGTCCGTATGCTAAGAGCTGTAAAGTTTAGTGTGATCCACGGACTTTCCATCAATAAAGCTACACAAAAGTCTATCAAGAGAAATCGCAACGAGATTCTGCGAGCCTCTACCTCACGCATGATTGAAGAGTACTACAAAATCTTTAGAACTTGGAAATCAGCAGAGATCCTCCGAGGCTTAGCACAAAACTTTCTGTTAGAAGTGCTTTTCAAAGATGCTTTGGAATATGTACGCAAAGACAGTAAGTGGCAAGACAATTTCTTTGAAACTAGCATTGGCAAACGATTTGTCATCGCTGATAGAATGCTCAACGAAAGAGAAGAGTTGACTCCTATCATTTTCTTTACCCTTATGTTTTCTGACATAGTCGCGCAAGGCTTACAAGAAAACGGTAAAGACAAACACTTGGTCCAAACCATTAAGTCTATTTTGGAGCCTGTTTGTGAAGCTATTGGCTTGCCTAAAAAGGACAGAGACCGCTTAGTAAAAATTTACGCTAGCCAGCACAGATTTGAAAGTGCCAGCGAGACCAATAAGGCTCAAATTGAAATTTTTAGAACCAAAGAGTTCTTTTATGACTCTTTTATGTTCTTTAAAATCAATGCTTTGGCGGAAAATAACGAAGCAGCAGTACAATCTGCGTTTTTTTGGGAAATCAAGGCAACACCTCCTAAATCAACTGGGGGCAGTTCCTATCGTAGGAACAATTCTCAAAAGAATAAAAGCAAAGTAAATTCAAATAAGCAAACCAGTAATGCCAAAAAGAAAACACGTCCGCGTGATAAAACAAAGGCAAATGGATCGCAAGAAGCGGTGAAAAGAAATAAAAAGAATGTCAGCGATGAGGGCAAAGAGACGGCTTCTTTGCCAGCAGACAGACCCAAGAAAGATAAGCCGAAAGATCGTCCCTATAGACGACCTAAAAACAAAACAAACAGTTCTTCTATTGCTATGGGAGCAGTAGAGAATAGACCACAACCAGAAGCCTAGGCTTTTTTGTCGGTTGTTGCTGCGTTTGTGCCAGTAGTATTGGTATCAGTTTCAATGTTGGACCCTACAGCTTCAGTGGAAGATTCCCCCACTGGAGTTTGTTCTTCCAGTGCAGGAGATGCACCAGCGGCATCCTCTTTCGCAACAATTTCTGTATAATCCCCCTCTAAATGCTCTAACTCGTCTGACTCTACTGCTGAAATTACATTTGGAAATACACTGGGAGCACCGGAAGGAGGAATCAGAGTCATTTGCTTGCCACCTAAAAGTGTAAAGTTGGGTGGATGGAAACTAATGGAGTTAGGGTTGATAAATTCAGAGTGAATCGGCTCAAAGCCTTCAAATAAAATCCTCGTATCAGGCTGAAACCCACTTCCCACCAAGGTAATCTTTTCTGTCATTCCCAAAGGAATTTTACGCGGTGAAACAAGGTTGATATGTGTTGGATCTCCCATTGCCTTTCCCCCCAGATAACCGCCTTGGCTCACACCCAATAGACCCAATAATGTCGGGGGTACATCAGGTAGACCTTGTAATAAGTTAGAAGTGTAAAGGGTGTAGATATAGATCAGAATGCCAACAACGGTAAAACCAAACAATTGCAAACGCGGTAGAGAAATCACACCTCCTTCCATGAATAAGTTTTTAAACTCGGGTGGCGTCTCACTAGGCTCATTCTTACTTTTTTTAGTTCCAATGCTACCCGCTGTTAAAAGTCCACCATAACTGATAGACATAAGGACGAGAAGAGAAGGGTTAAAGTCAGGAATCTGCCCGTTACGCAGCAGCAAACCGTGGGCAATGGCTAGATAAAAATAGCTGCCCAAAAGCGTAATCGTCCAGGCGAGTGCTTGGAATTTTGACAAACTATAGGTATTGGTAGCTGGCTCCATCAAAATAAGCGGTACATAATTCAGTTTCTTCGTCATAATCGAAATAGAACCAAGCAGGATAGTAACGACTAAAATACTGAGGAGTAGGGTCTTTACCTTCCAGGTTCCCGGTAAAACGCTAAAAGTAATATAATCAGAGGGACGCCCACGGACGATCACTCGCATCTTGACTGGATTGCGGAAAATAACCTTTTTGTTGTAGGAGGGGTCCTCGTAGCTATCCTGTAATAAGTTTTTACCAATTGGAATGGAAAAACGAATGGTCTGGTTTTTCTCCGCATCGGTAGAAGAGAGAAAAAATGGCTTGATTTCAGAAATATAACGCTCAATAGTAATTCCATCTGGATTTTGAAAGCTCTCACTCTCCACAAATTCTACAATAATATTGTCTATATCTTCACCGAAGTTTTTTCCATTCACTGTAATAGTGCTACCCTCTTCTCCTCCATTTGGATCAAGTTTTAAAACCAAAGGTTGTTGGTTCGGCTTGTCATCCGTATTGACAATAGAAAAAGAGTATTTGGCTATTTCATATTCTTTACCATTATCCTGATAAAATAGCTTAATTTCATTGATCTCTTGTGATTTGATAGGATAGTAAGCAATTACCTGAAAGATAACCATCTTCGAATTATCAGGGTCTACATGGGCAGTACCACGCAAAACGTCTGTGCCAATTTTACCAATTTGGATGCGGTAGGGATTCGCAAGTGGCTTACCATTTTTGTCCTTCTTACCGTTTAGCTGGCGGATCACTTTTTTTGTATCGGGGCAGGAAATAGAGACCCAATACTGCTCTTTCGATAAATCACGTACGTCAAAGTATTCAATTCTAAAACCAAGGTCTTTAATAGGAGCGATAACATCTACCTTATTGATGGGAGGGGTCAGGGCAATTTGCTGTTTGTCTGTGTCACTTGCATCTTGTGCACCGGTATAGCTACTACACAAACATAAGAGCAAAACTATTTGTACTAATTTTTTTAGATTGGATCGCATATAAGCCTCAGTAGATTAGTTTTTTTTCATTCGTCTTTGGATGGAATAAATATAATAAAAAGCCATGACAACCAAAAATATATAAGCGAGCAAGTTTCCATAGCGGACATAAAATGTTTGGCCAGAACGAATGACAGGTACGCTATGAGAATACACCGTACTGCTTAGTAAATTGGTAAACTTATCATCTACAATGCGACCAAGGTGATCCACAAAGGCAGATGTACCTGAATTCGTAGAACGCACCATCCATTTACGATACTCAATAGAGCGTATTCTCGCTAACTCTAAGTGCTGGTAGCTTTCTACGGTTCTTCCATACCATTTATCATTGGTAATATTTATAATAAAATCGGACTCTCCAGAATGGCGAAATTTTCTCACAAACTCTGGTAAAATCACTTCATAGCAAATTAAAGGAAGAATTTTCCCCGCTTCTTGTACAGTTGTTCGGTTTAGTGCGTAATGTTTTTGCAATTCACGCATTGGCAAAGACTTGGTTTGCTTCCACGAAATATGTGATGTAATGGGCGTTCCAGGTTCTGAAGGACGGTAATAGGGAATGAGTTTTTGTTCTTTGCCTGGCATAAACCGACCAATCTGCGGTATAATGGAGTAGAGAATCTCAAATTGTTCCCCAAAAGGGATGTACTCACCAAAAACAAGAAGATACGATTTCGCATAAGAATTTTTACGACTGCCATTGGGGTCAAAGAGCACTGAGTTATTTTGCATCCTTTGGTGGGCACTGTCACGAATACCATTTTTGAAGAATGCATTGATTTCATTCAGGAACACATTGCTTTGAAACCGGTTAGCAAGTAAAAAAGCTAACGCTTCAAAACGGTACCAATAGGTACGGTGAAAACTATTTGTCGCATCACTGTTGTTAGTAGAAAAAAACGGTACAGAAGATTCAGGGAGGACAATGATCTCTGGTTTGAGTGCTTTTGCTCCTTTTATAGCCAAGGATTCAATGCGTCGCATCAGGCCTTGCATCGTTTCCTGAAAACTCCTACCATCGCGAAACTCTAACGGAGCATCGGGTTGGATCATCATGACATTTACTTTTTTTGTCGGCGAAACCGCCTGCCATTTGTGAAAGAGATACCTACCATTTGCATAAAAAACAACTACAATTGTTAGTGGGATTAGTAAGTAAACTTTGGATGCAGTTGGCAATTGGTGTTGTCTCTGCCAATACGTGTAAAATGCAGGAAGGTGGAACAAAGCGTACGAAGCTGTAAAAACCAAAAAAGACAGCCCATAAACCCCCACAATTTCCGCATTCTGTGCAAATATAGTATCACCAGCTAGGATATTCCCCCAATGCCAGGGAAAAACTTGGTAGGTAAAAAGCTCTGCGAGTAAAATGACAAACCCTGGAATCAATAGAAAACGTACCCCTAACTTTTTCATTAGAAAAGATTGGAGAAGCAAGTGCACATTGAATTGCAAATTAAAGGCCATTGAATACAGGATAAAAAAAGTGACAGCCAACCAAATAGGCAAACCACCAAAGAGAACGAACATATAATTCAGCCAATAGAAGGAAAACGAAGAAAAGAAAATAGCGAACCATAGCCCCTGTTTGAATAGTTTTTTGTACTGACCGCGGTATTTCCTTTCGATCCAAAACAAGCCAAAAGGGGCGAACCAAACCAAATGAGTCAAACCAAAAGGGGCAAAAGCGAGTGCTCCCAAACCAGCTGTCCAAATATAACAAAAGAAGTTAAAAAAAATAGTTTTTTCAAAGCTGTGGAAAATTTTTAAGGTAGATTTCATACAAAA
>JBCCIA010000123.1:0-13895 GCA_039028475.1 Spirochaetota bacterium
AAATGGAGATAATGGAATCAATAAAAATTCCAACCAACACGCCTATGCTCCCAAAATGAAAGTATTGAATAACAAATTGTATATTACTTGGTATGAGGAAAACTCTTCTGGAGTCAAACAGGCCAGAGTAGCTGTAGGAAAATAAGTATGGAGTAAATACTAAGACGTTTTTCCTAAATTTAGCATGTTAGAACTATCCGCAAAAATTGCAGAAAAAAATTTTGAAAAAGTTTTACAGGACGGGTCGCCCCATTCTATTGGCTAAGTAGACACATTTTCCAGATGATTGTAAGGATTGTATATGAAAGTTCTATTTTGCATTGTATTGGCAGTATGTATCAGTTGTAACCCCCAAAAAGAGGAAAAGCAACAGTCAGACTCCCTATTTCGCTATTCCAAAGTATTACGACAAGCAAAACTAGAGAATAAAAAGATCCTGATTTTATTTGGAGCGGATTGGTGTCCCGACTGCAAAGCAATGGACCGTATGCTCACAGAACCGGATGTGCAACAGATTGTGGAGAGCAATTATATATTAATGAGAGTGGATGTGGGTAGGTTTGATAAAAATCTGGACTTTGCACAAAAGTTTGGCAATCCTATTGCAAAGGGTATTCCAGCTTTTGTCATCCTCTCTAACGAAGAGAAGGTTTTGGTAGCGACCAATAATGGCCGCTTTGCCAGTGCCCGCAAGATGAAAAAACAGGCGGTTGCCGACTTTCTCCTCGCCTATTGATTACTGAGCCGTATAGCCTCCATCAATCGCAAGACTTGTTCCTGTCACAAAGGAGGCTTCTTCACTCAACAGCCACACCACACCATTGGCAACTTCAGCAGGAGAGGAAAACCTACGCATCGGGTGTTCTAGAGCAAAGCCCTTCTGTGCCTTGTCAGGGTTGGGCAGTTTCTCAAAAATTCCCGTCAGCATTTCTGTATCGATGCCACCAGGACAAACTGCGTTGACACGGATATTTTTCTTGGCAAATTCCAAAGCGACACTTTTTGTCAAACCTAATAGGGCGTGTTTAGAAGCCGAATAGGGCGAGCCACCAAACGGTGAGCCAACAAGCCCATAGACAGAAGACACATTGACGGCCGAGCCGCCTGTTCCAGTCTCTAAGAACATGCGGATTTCTTCCTGTAAGCAGAGAAAGGTACCCTTGATATTGGTTGCAATGATCTTATCCCATTCGTCTTCTGGGTACTTGATGGAAAGTTTGCTGGGGCCAATGTAGCCTGCGTTGTTCACGGCACAATGGAGAGATTGGTACTTTTCACGGATTTGCGCAAAAAGCTGGCGAATGTCTTCTGACTTGCTGATATCACAGGAATAAAAAGCTACGTCTAGATTGGGACTGTTTTGCTGCAATTCAGCAACTACTGCTTCTCCCTTTTCTTTGTTGCGCGCAGTTAGGACTAGCTTACAGCCAGTACCGGCGAGTTTTGTAGCAACTGCTTTCCCTAAACCGGAATTGGCTCCTGTAATGAGAACTGTTTTATTGGTAAAATCGTACATCTTTCTTTCCCCTTTATTTTGCGGTCCAACCACCATCGATAGGTATCGCTGCTCCTATCATGTAAGAGGCCTGTGGACTGAGTAGCCATAAAACGACATCACTGACTTCTGAAGGTTTGGAAAGCCGTTTGATGGGATACATACCAGGCATATTTTCTCTTGCTGCGTCTGGGTCTTTGGCAGCATTCAGAACCGTTTCTAACATGGCTGTATCGTCTATGCTTCCTGGACAAACCGCGTTGATGCGTACCCCCTGGTTGGCAAACTCTAAAGCGACACTTTTGGTTAAGCCGAGAACGCCGTGCTTGGTTGTCGAGTAGGGAGTAATGCCACGGTAACCGCCAATCAGTCCCGCTACAGAGGCTATATTGACAATCGCTCCCCCTGTTTTGCTAATTTCGGGGATCTGTTCCTTCATACAAAGCCACATCCCCTTTAGGTTGACTCGGATGATATTGTCTAAGGATTTTTCTGAGAAGTCTAAAAAGGAGGTTTGTTCTTCTAAGATTGCGGCGTTGTTTACCGCATAATCCAAGCGACCATATTTTTCTAAAGTGAATTTTACTAATTTTTCTACGTCTTTTCCTTCCCCAACATCACAGGTCACAAAGGCGCATTCTCCGCCTTGTGAGCGAATCGATTCTTCTGTTGCTTTTCCCTCTTTTTCGCGTCTTCCGCAAATGACGACATGGGAACCGTGGGAGGCGAGAGTTTCTGCCAAGTTTTTGCCTAGCCCAGAAGTGGCTCCTGTTACAATAGAAACTTTTTCTTGTAAATGTGCAAAGCTCATTTTGTCTTACCTTTTTAGTGTTTGTAGAACCCTTTCTGGAATAGAAATGGCTTTTCGTAAATTGTGATCCATGCAGAGAACGGTAAATTTCGATTTGGAAACCAAGATTTCGCCATTTTTCTTGCTCAATTTTGTGATATAATCGAATGTCTTGTCTTTGAAGTTATAGGAACCAGATTCAATGCGAATTAAATCATCATGACGAATTTCTCTGCCGTAGATGATGCTGGCATCTCCAAATACCAATGCCACATCGGTTCCCCATATATTATCGGGAGAAATGCCGTGGTGGTCCATATACCTGTAGTAACCCTCTCCGATTAGGGAGAAATATTTGTCAAATCCTACATGGAGTCCGTAATCTGTATCAATTTTCCGCATAGGAATTTCTATCGAAAAATCAAATTTTTCAGGGAAATCAATTTCTAATCTGGACATCTTATTTCCTTAGTATGTATCTATTTATCTCTTTTGCGAAGCATCTCTTACAGCCTCTTATGATTATTTACAAAGATAGTTTTTTTTGTAGTCAAAATTTCACATTCGTATTTTATATAATCATTCATATATTGTCGAGACGAAAATGAAAAAAAACCACAAAGTAGTCATAACTGGAATTGGAGTTGTCCTCCCAGGAGCATTGCAATTAGCCGATTTTTGGCATAACTTAAAAGAGGGAATCTCACAGATAGATTTTATAACTAGGTTTCCTACAGAGAACTTTCCGGTAAAAGTGGGTGCAGAACTCAAAGGTTTTGACTATACCAAACACCTATCAGATTTGAATCCTCGTTTTGCAAAAAACTACAATCGTGAAACTCTTGCTATTATGTCTGCTATGGAGATGGCTAGACAGGATGCAGGTCTTGCAAAAAATACCGTGGAGCCATCTCGGGTAGGTTTTGTGGACTCTTCCTCGCGTGCAGGTCTTGCCTGGTGGGAAGAAGCCTGGAAGAAATACTACCTGGAAGGAGACACAGAGCAGCTGAATCGTTATGCTGTTTTGCAGTCTATGGGTTCAAACCCTTCTACCTTGACAGCTATCAATAACAATATACAAGGTTTTGTAACAACTGTTACCTCAGCTTGTGTAGGGGGACATCACGCAGCAGCTCTTGCCTTCCAAGCGATCCGCAAAGGACGAGCCGAGCTTATGTATGTCGGTGGACATGAATTTCCTATTGTACAGTCCTTGATGTCTATGTACTCAGACCCCAAAAGCTGTGTGATGTCTGCAGAAAGTGAAAACCCTAAAAATGCGATGAAGCCTTTTGACAAAAACCGTGACGGATTCATTTTAGGGGAGGGCGCGATTGTTCTTTGTTTGGAGCAATACGACCATGCCGTACTTCGGGGTGCCAAAATGTATGCAGAAATGTTGGGAAGTTATAGCTACAACGAGGCGAGCCACGCCATGCGTTTGGATCTAACCGGTATCAAGGCTTCCAATGGCCTACGCCAATTGCTAAAAGTTACCCGTCGCAAATTGAGTGATATAGATTACTACTGTGCGCATGGCACGGCGACTTACAACAATGACCTTGCGGAAAGCCGAGCCTTTCACCAACTTTATCATGGAATTCCTCAAAAAGATTGGCCACCTATGGCATCGGTTAAGCCTATTTATGGCCATACTTTTGGAGCAGCAGGTGTTATCAATCTAGCGGCTTCGGCGCTTATGGTCAAAAACCAGACTCTTTGTCCTACGATAAACCACAGGGAAGCTAGTGAGGAATGCGATTTTGACCATGTGCAAGAAGGCTATCGCGAAACCAAGGTAAGGAATATTATTTCTATGGCACATAGTATTGGTAGCCAAAGTTCTTTTGTGGCTTTATCGCAGCCTGAATAAATATTTGATTGCTTTATTTGCATACATAATAATAGTTTTGCCTAGGAAGTAATTTATTGTTTGATTCTGTAGAAATTTTTCCCACTCCCGAACGGATGCTACGTAGAACAGTTAAGCCGGGTATGTATTTGCACTTTGCCTCAACCATGTCCCGTCCCAACGCTCTTATCAATTCATTGGTGCGGACATTTTATAAAAAAGAATCTGGTTTTACCATCAGCTGTACCGGCTTGCACTCAAATGCAAATTCTTTAGCACTTTCTGGTATCGTCAAAAAAGCTATCATTACCTTTGCGGGAGATAATTTTCCACGCCCTTCTCCGAATCGACTCTACAAATCTCTCATGCAAAATGACCCATTCGAAGTAGAACTTTGGTCGATCCTTACAATGGTGCAGAGGCTAATCGCTGGAGCAATGCGTTTGCCAGGTATCATTACCAGTTCTCTGTTAGATAGCCACTTAGCTACAGATAAAATCGGCACTTCACTGTATATTTTTCCAAGTCCCCTTAGAGAACAAGATTACCCAGTTATTTCACCAGAACAGGTTAATGATGAGTTGGGAACTATTGCTATATATTCGGAAATCTTAGAAAAGTTCAAAGCCAATGATTCTCTTCCTTTAGAGCCGCTCGGAGAAGCCGTAAAAGAAGAATCTTTACTTGCGATGCTCACTCCTTTGATCCCAGATTATGCATTTGTGCATGGTGCAATTGCTGACGATTTAGGAAATGTATTACTATCCCCACCGTTGGGTGAAGGAATATGGGGGGCTTTAGCTGCACGCAATGGAGTTTTAGCGACTGTCGAAAGGATTGTGCCTTACGGGACGATTCCTCCAGAGTTTATTACAATTCCTCATTCTCGGGTGAAGGGAATCTGCGAGGCTCCTTATGGTGCGCACCCACAATCTTTGCGGATCAACGAAGAGTTACAAATTCCTGGGCTAAGAGGTCTGGAGACTTACTGTGATGACTATGATTTTATTATGGAAGCTAATGAAGCTACCGGCTCGCGCCAGTTAGAAGATAGAGAGAAGTGGCTGCAAAAATACATTCTACTCAAAGGTGGCCATGAAGAGTATCTCTCCATCATCGGCGAGGAGAGAATGACAAAGCTAAAAAGAAAGTACCTCAAAGAGCAGTACAAAAATATCCATGTCAAACGCAACTCTCTCAAGAGCATCCCTATCACCGATTCAGAGCAAATGATTATACTGACTGCAAGGTCTATCATAGAACTGGTGATA
Source organism: Spirochaetota bacterium (assembly GCA_039028475.1). Taxonomy (GTDB): domain Bacteria; phylum Spirochaetota; class Leptospiria; order Leptospirales; family Leptospiraceae; genus JBCCIA01. The sequence continues at coordinate 5,409 of JBCCIA010000123.1, forward strand.
CGTCATAAATACAAAACTGTACTCGCCGGCATCGGAGCCGCTCATATGTCTGCTTGGCTTGCTGCAAAGATGCTAGAGGTGAGCGATTTTCCGATCATGACTTTGGCAGAACTTGGTTTCTACGGTTTTTCTCCACAGGAAGGCGATACCTTTCTCTTTAGCCAAATGCATGGCAATAAGGCGCAGCAGCTTACAGATGTTACACAAATCTTGGGAACGCAAGTCTCGAAAGAATGTTTAGGGGTTTTGGGCGCTGCCGAAGTAGATCTAGAAGGGAATTTAAATTCCACCATGCTCTCCAATGGTAGGTTTTTGGTAGGCTCGGGGGGAGCGAATGACATTGCAAGTACCGCGGATTGTTTGGTGGTTGCCAAAGCCCACAAAGAACGTTTTATTCCCAAAGTCAATTTTATCACCTCACCTGGTTATCGTGTGCAGCAAATTGTTTGTCAATTCGGTCGCTTTCGTCGTAGGAGGGTGGGAGATAAACGAGTTTTGTATTTCAACGATTGGATGGCACCTCCTTCAGACCCGAAAATTACCCCTGCTAAGGCTCTGGAAGAATATACCAGCTGGGATTTACCATTAGAAAAACCCTTTCGTGAAGAACCCATTACACTAGACGAACGAGAAATACTGATGCATTTGGACCCCAAAAAACTTTATAGGTAAGGCAAAACGATTATGACAAGCCAAAATATAAAATCAAAAGGTGTACGAATTACTGGATTTGGTCATTACCTACCAGAAAAAATAGTCACCAACGAAGAAATCGCCAGTTATATCCAATTTCCAGAAATGCGGCCAGCAGAAAAAGCTGTAATTGGTGATGTCAACGAAGGTGCAACGCAGAGACACCGTGCGAGTGAAACAGAAACGGTACCCTTTATGGCTGCGGAAGCTACCAAAATGGCCTTAAAGGATGCCAATGTATCTCCTGAAGAAGTGGATCTTTTCATACTGGCAAATTGGACAGACCGCGAGTATATACCCGATCTGGCGCCGCAGGCTTCTAAATTGGTTGGTAGCGAAAGAGCTCTGGCTTTTGATTTGGCTACGGCCTGCACAGGTTTTGTGCATGGGGTACAAACAGCGCTGATGTACCTATTGGCAGGAAATTTTAAAAAAGCTGTTGTTGTTGGTTCGGAGCGTTTTTCACGTAGAACCCGTCTCAAGGGCTATGGCGAATATACCGCGGGAGATGCAGCAGCTGCCGTTGTGTTAGAAAAGTCCGACAGTCCCTACGGTATTATCGATACCTTTCTCAAGGACTATCCTGATTTGGAATACATTATCACATGTCCCGGGCCAAAATTTTTTACCAAGAGTTATCCAGACCTTATCCCCAATGCTATAGAGTATACCCTGAAAGCGATTGAGCAAATGTTAGAAAACAATTCGCTATCTGTAGACGAAGTGGATTGGCTTGTTCCACACCCGGGAACTTTTCCAGTAGTAAAAGGTGTAAGTCAGGGAACCAAGATCCCGAAAGAAAAGCAACTTTCTAATTTCCACAAAGTTGGCAATACATCGGCTGCTTCTATTCCGATCGTTCTATCCGAATACAAACACGCTGGTAAGTTCAAAGAAGGAGATCTGTTTATCTGTCCAGCAGTTGGGGGTGGTTGGTATTCTGGTGGAGTTGTATTCACTTTGTAAATAAATGTTATACGAAGTTAAAAAATTATTGACTATTTTAGACAAGGGAGTTTTAATCCAAAATATGAATCGTAGTTTGAAAGCATCATTTGGTTTTGTATTGGTAGTATTGTTGAGTTCTCTATTGAGTTCCTGTGTCGTAGAAAAAGAAACGGTGAGTGATGACACAGTACTTGCTTTGGTTTTGCAAAATGCCCAGACGAGTTCTGAGCTTTCCGCATTGAGTGCTAAAACCAACCCTATTGAGTTAGAAGGTCAGGTGACAGTGGTCGATGGTACCACAGGTGAGGTTCTCTCTCTCTTCGCCAATGTAGAAGAGAACATCACTGGAACGATTTGGTCTGCTGACTATACAAGCACCGCCTTTCCCGCAGGTGCTGCAAAAACAGGCTCTTATTTCTCTACATTCTTGGAGTGGGACAATGTTACCAATGTGGCTATCACTCGTAGAGGTACCGTTTGTTATGGAGACTATGTAGGGGCGGTGAGTTCTTCTACAGATGGCAGGTGTACCGGAGCTGGTGCTGCTGGAATTTCTTTGAGCAGTGTTACCATCAAAAGTTCTTCGGATGACACAACAATTGTGCAAAGCAATGTGGATATTGGCTATTATATCGTGACTTGGTCGGAATTGAATGCGAGCTCTATCACATATGTTTGCCTAGTAGGGCCTGCGAAGACCTATAAAGAAGCAAGAACCGCTGCTGCGGATTCTAATATTTTATCTACAGTTTCTGGTTCCACTTCGGTATGCAAAGATATTGCTGGACGTTCCTCTTTGCCAAGCACAATAGATTCGCAAACAAACCGATTTGGTTATGCTCCTTTTCCTCTTAAAATTACCAATTAATAGGACAAGCAAAAGTTTTAATTGAATTTCTAAATAGGGATACTTTTCTTAGTGATAATATGATTTCGATAGCAGACTTTAATATTTTAGAACACATAAATCTCGAAAGCCAGGTTGATATATATAGGGCTGTACGCAATTCTGACGAAGTTCCTGTGATTATCAAGAGCATCCAGGATTTAGATGCGTACTCTCAGCCAATCATCAACTTAAAAAATGAATATGAAATGTTGAAGTACCTCGAATCTGAGCATACTCTAAAAGCGTATGATTTTCTCAAACACGATAGTGGGTATTGCATTGTCATGGAGGATATTGGTGGTGTTACTCTAAAGAACCTCATTGTAGACAACAAAGCAGTTGGTATAGAGTTATTCCTCGATATATCTATCCAACTCTGTGACATCATCGGTGAAATCCATAAGAAAAATGTTATCCACAAGGATATCAAAACCAACAATATTATCATCGATGCTAAGAACGAAAAGGTGCAAGTAATTGATTTTGGGATCTCTACTCGTTTGAGTCGGGAAGAGAGAAAGGTTTCTGCTCCCAATATTCTAGAGGGCAGTGTGCACTATATCTCTCCTGAGCAAACCGGTCGTATGAATCGCTCGGTAGACTACCGCAGCGATTTTTACTCTTTAGGGGTTACTTTCTATGAGCTGTTGACTGGTAGATTGCCATTCGAATCGGAAGATTTACTGGAACTGGTGCACTTTCATATTGCCAAAAACCCTGAACCCATCACAAAGTTGAATCCAGAGGTTCCAGAAGTAATCTCGGATATCGTGTTTAAGCTACTTGCAAAAACAGCAGAGGATAGGTACCAAACAGCTCGTGGTTTGAAAAACGACCTGCAAAAAGCTTTAACCGAATACCAGAAAGATGGAAAAATTTCCAGCTTTGCAATCGGCCAAAACGATATCAAAGATACCTTTAGCATTCCACAAAAGCTCTACGGAAGAGAGAAGGATACTAAGAAGCTGATGGATACCTTTGCCGTAGTGACAGATACAGGTACCAGCCAAATCTGTTCTATCTCAGGGTATTCTGGTGTTGGTAAATCTGCCCTAGTCAAAGAGGTGAATAAGCCTATCACCGAGTCAAAAGGCTATTTTATCTCAGGTAAATTTGACCAGTTTAAAAGAAACTTGCCCCTAAGCGCGATTATCCAGGCTTTTAGCGCCCAGGTGAGAATGATACTGACAGAAACTCCTGAAAAGCAAGATGCATGGAAAGAGAGCATCATTGAAAGCCTGGGTCACAATGGAAAAATTATCTGTGACGTGATTCCCGAATTGGAATTGATTATCGGTGAGCAAGAAGAGGTTCCTACCTTAGATTCACAAGAGAACGCCAACCGGTTTTACCTGACATTTTTTAACTTTATCAAAGTATTTGCCAAAAAAGAGCATCCGTTAGTGATCTTTTTAGACGATGTCCAGTGGGCCGACAGTGGCTCTTTGGAACTCATCAAAAATCTCTTTGAAGATACCACCATTCGTTATATCTTTATGATTATTTCCTATAGGAATAACGAAGTTCCTTCTGATCACCCTCTAAATGCAGTTCTAACTGGTTTGCAAGATTGCACTACTGGCATTGAGCTACTGCCCTTAGAGTTAGAACATGTGCAGGAATTGCTGCTAGACTCTTTGAACCGAGATGCAGAGAGTATCGCAGATATTGCTGATGTCATCCAACAGAAGACAGCTGGAAACCCTTACTTTATTTCTGAAATCTTGAAACAGTTGGTGAAAGACAAACAGATCTTTTTTAACTATGACGCAAGTTACTGGGAGTGGGACATTGAAAAGATCAAGTATACCGAAATTTCAGAAAATGTTGTAGAATTACTCATCAAAAAGATCAGGGAGCTACCAGATAAAAGCCAGGAACTGCTGCAAGTTGCTTCTTGTATCAGTGCCGAATTCAACCTGTATACCCTTGCAAAAATACTAGAACAAAAGCCGCATGAGCTAGCAGATCTGTTGTTAGAACTCGTGAAAGAAGACTTGGTACTACCTCTAGGAGATGGCTACAGGTTCAAAGAAATTCTCAAGAGTCTGGAATCCAATGAAGAAAAGTATTTGGAAGAAGCAGCCAAAATGTACTATAAATTCCAACACGATAGGGTGCAGCAGGCTAGCTACGAACTCATGGATGAGGCTTGGCGGAAACAAACCAGGTTAAAAATTGGCCGGGAGTTGTTGCAGGCATTGTCCGTTTCCGAGATAGAAGAGAAGATCTTTGATATAGCTGGACATATGAATATCGCCTACGATCTAATCCAATCGAAAGAAGAGCAGTTTAAGGTAATCGAAGTGAACTTTCATGCGGGAAAGAGAGCCAAATCTTCGACGGCATACAAACCAGCTCTGGAGTTTTTGCGCAAAGCGATGCAGTACATGTCTGATAGGATTGGTGAGTTTTGGCAGAATGAATACAAACTTACATTTTCCATTTTTTTGGAACTTGCTGAAGTTGAATCTCTCAATGGGAATTTCCAAGCCTCCAAGGAACTTATCCAAACAGCTGTAGATAATATTAGCTCTCCGCTAGACCAAGCACGGTTTTTCCGTTTGCTCATCATCCAAAATACCCTCACTACCAATTATGCTGATGCCATTCTTGCCCTGAAAGAATCTATCCAAGCACTAGGGATTGAAATTCCTGAAGATGACAAACTGGAAGCGGTAATTGGTGAAGAATCTGGCAAAATCCAAGAAAAGCTCAAAGATAGAGAAGTTGCCGATCTACTCAACGATAAAGAGATAGAGATTCCCGAAAAAGTGATGGCGGTAAAACTTCTTACTACCTCTATGCCAGCTTCCTATCTCTCTAACCCTAACCTTTGGACGCTTTTTGTTCTCAAAGCTGTTAATTTATTTCTAAACTATGGTAACCTCGCTGAATCTTATGGCTATTCTTGCTATGGAATTTTGCAAGGAGCCGCATTTGGCAATTACAAATATGGCTACCAGTTCAGTGAACTTGCTGTCAAGATCAGTGAGAAATTCAACAATAAATCTGAAAAGACTAAGGGCTGTAATGTCCATGCAAATCTCCTCATTCCTTGGGTAAAGCATATCAAAAATGCGGAGCCGGTAAACCGAGAGGGATATCTTTCGGCGTTAGACTCAGGTGAATTCCAACACGGAGCCTATTGTGTCCTCCATATCCCGATGAACTCTTTCTACCAATCGAAAGTTCTGTCAAAGTTGCAGAATGAATCGGTGGAAAACCTCGCGTTTTGCCGAAAAACCAAAAACCAAATGGCCGTAGAGAGTGTTTTGGCCGTTGATCTGATTGTAAGCAACCTCATCGATACAGATAGGGAAGAGACCTTTTTTGATATGGAAGGTTTGACTGAAGTAGACTTTTTAGCCATGTGTGAAAAGCACCAAAGCTTTCTGGTTATCTGTATCTACAAAATTTTGAAGTCCTTTGTCTACCTCGTTTATGAAAAAACTACAGAAGCTTTGGAACTTCTCAAAGAGGCTGAAGAGTTATTTTCTTTTATTCCAGGAGAATATTCCATCGCAGAACATTGTTTTTATTCAGCACTGGCACATTCTGATATATACGATGAGCTAGAGGGAGAAGAAAAGGAAAAAGCAAAGCTTAAAATCGAAGAAAACCGCGATAAACTGAAATCATGGTCAGATATATGCCCAGAAAACTTTTTAGGAAAATACTACCTAATCCAGGCTGAATGGGAACGAATCCATGACAACAACTGGCAGGCCAGTATGTTTTATGAGAAGGCAATCAACCATACCCAAGAAAATCAGTTTATGCAATACGAAGCGGTTGCTAGCGAACGGTATGCAAAATTTTGGTTGAAACATGACAATGAGAGCTTTGCACGTAGTTTTCTCTTTAAAGCGTATACTAGGTATGGTCGTTGGGAAGCGAATAAGAAAGTGGAACTTTTGAAGAAAAAGTATCCCAACCTGCTCAAAGATCGTCGCAGGGAAGCTTTTAACTTTGATAGTAGCAAGAAAACGAGCCTAACAGCTACTAAGTCTCCCAACATGACTACCTTCCAAACATCGGGAGATTTAGACCTACAGTCTGTTCTGAAAAGTGCTAATGTTATCTCCAGTGAAATCAAATTGGATGTTCTTCTGGAGAAGCTCATCTCGATTGTAATTGAGAATGCCGGAGCACAAAATGGTGTGCTTTTACTCAAAAATAACAAAGGGCTTTTTGTAGAGGCTACCCAAAATGATGAGTCTGATAAGGTGGTAGTTTTACAGGGCATTCCCTTGCAAGAGTACAGCAGCATTCCTTCTTCCATCATCTATTTTGTGGAAAGAACGAAGGAAAAAGTCGTACTTTCGAGTGCTCGCAAAGATGAGAAATTCCAGAATGACGAATACATCCAGGCCAACCAGATAAAATCTGTCCTATGCTTTCCCATCATCAAGCAAGGAGAACTCAATGGAATCCTGTATTTAGAAAATAATCTAACGGAAGATGCCTTTACCCCAGAACGTTTGAAAACAGTCAATATTCTATCCTCACAAGCAGCAATTGCGATTGATAACGCGCTTTTGTATGCGAATTTGGAAGAAAAGGTAAAAGAAAGAACCGAACAATTGGCTCTGGCAAACGATGAGTTAGAAGAAAAGAATAAGCATATTACAGATAGTATCAACTATGCCCAGACAATTCAGAAAGCCATACTGCCCTCTAAGTCACTCATCAAAGATGCATTAGAGGATTTTTGTATATTGTTCCGGCCAAAAGACATTGTCTCTGGTGACTTTTTCTGGTTTACCAAACAGGAAGAATATGCATTTGTCGCTGCTGTCGACTGTACTGGTCATGGTGTTCCGGGGGCATTCATGTCCATGATTGGCAATTCATTCCTCAACCAGATTGTCAATGAGATGAAAGTTTTTGAACCTAGTAAAGTTCTAGAACTCCTCAACCAGAAGGTACGAACAGCTTTGAAGCAGGATCGGGAAGACTCCTCTTCAAGAGATGGAATGGATATGTGTATCGCGCGAATTTCCAAAAAAGATGTCGTTTTCTCTGGTGCCAAGCGTCCTATCTACGTAGTCCAAGACGGCGAAGTAGAAACGGTGAAAGGTGATAGAGATTCGATTGGTGGCAAGCAAAAGGGAAAGGAAAAAGTTTTTACCGATCATAGTTTCTCGTTTCCAGAAGATAAGAGAACAGTAATCTATTTGACCTCGGATGGTTTTGCTGACCAGCCCAATGAACAACGCAAGAAAGTTGGTTCTCGTTCTTTGACAGAGCTTCTCGGCAATATCTGGCATTTAGACGGAGAAAAACAACGAGATGAATTGGACAATTTCTTAGAAAAATTCAAGGGACAGGAACAGCAGAGAGACGATATAACAATTGTCGGGATTGTAGTATAAGGAAAAGTTTTGATTTACTTAAAAACCATTTATTTTAGAAAGGAAAAAAGAAGATGTCTCTAGGTGATCGTTTATACCAACATTATGATGAAAATCAAGACTACCAATCAATAGTCTATTTCAAAGGCAAGTTGTCCCAAGAGATATTGGGGGAGCTTGGTTCCATGATAAAGTCTTCTTATAGCAAGCAAAGTAATATCAAGAGGATTTTTGCAGTTTTTATAGAGCTTGCCCAAAATATTTTACACTACTCGGAAGAAAGGGTGGCTAATTCTGATGGTTCAGATAGTGGTGTTGGTATTGTAATGGTAAATGAAGAGGACTCTTTTTTCCATATAAGTTCTGGAAATTTGATAGATAACTCTAAGATTGACAAGCTCAAATCAAAATGTGAGCAAGTGAATTCATTAACTGGTGAACAGTTAAAAGAATTGTACAAAAAACGAATCAAACAATCACGACCTGAGGACAGTAAAGGGGCAGGTCTTGGTTTTATTGATATGGCAAGGAAATCGGATAGTCCCATCGAATATACGATTAAGCGAATTGACGAACAAAACTCATTTTTTACCCTTTCTG
>JBCCIA010000124.1:0-13771 GCA_039028475.1 Spirochaetota bacterium
CATCAGCGCAGTGATTACGTTTATCGGTGTCGTTGTCGTCCTTGCGCTTATGGACTGGACCGTCATGGCGGGATGTCTGGCTGCATCGGTGATCGTCGGGGTGATTTACGGGTTCAGCGGACTGTTGTGACAGGATGCATGGAGCGGCTCTATCGGGAGGAGAAGCGCCTTGTTGTGCGCCACCTGCTTATGCCTGGCCACTTTGACTGCTGTACAGCACCCATACTTAGCTGGTTGGCCCAATACCCCAGGATAGAGGTTAGCCTCTTAACCCAGTACCTAGCTCCGGCCCATGCCAAAGGCGAATTGGCCGAGACGCTGCGCGAGGATGAGATTGGACAAGCCAAGGCGTTGGCAGAGGTCCCAACTCCTACGCCTATTCATTGGCTGAAAAAAATCCACAAATTTTTATCCAAGCAATATCTATTCATCCCTATCGGAAAGATGCATTGGAACGCTTGGAATACTGGGCGCAAAAAGGTAGCAAACTGATAAAATGGTTACCAAATGCCCAAGGAATTGATCCAGCAAATCCAAAGCTTGTTCCTTTTTATAAAAAAGTAAAACAACTGGGTATGGCGATTCTGACCCACTCAGGAGATGAGAAAGCCGTTGAATCGGAAGACGATCAAAAGTTAGGCAACCCTCTTTTACTACGCTTACCCTTAAACTTAGGAGTAAAAATCATTGTTGCCCATTGTGCAAGTTTAGGAAAAAACATTGATTTAGAAGATCCTAATAAGGCTGAAAAAGCCAACTACCAACTGTTTTTGCGCTTATTAAACGACCCCAAATACAATGATAATTTATACGGCGAGCTATCAGCAATTACTTTGGTAACTCGTATTCCAGAACCCTTACATACTGTGTTAAAATCTAGTAATTTACACTCTCGTCTAGTGAATGGGAGTGACTATCCAATCCCTGCTATCAATGCTCTTATCCATACAGGTGAATTCGTCGAAATGGGAATGCTCAGTGAAAGGGAACAAAAGTATATCAATGAAATTTACCAGTTCAACCCTATCCTCTTTGACTTTGTCTTAAAGAGAACATTAAAAGATCCAACCTCAAAACAAAAATTCGCAGATGAGATATTCACAAAAGATATATTTGCATCCCATAAAGTTAAAAAATAATTTACTCATACTTTTATGACTCAAAACTGGACATATGATGGGTCGCATTCTAGACAAAGTAAACCATTTGTCGATGGTTCAAAAGAATCTAATTTTTATTTTTGGGTTTGGTTGTGTGGGAATATCCACAATAGGCATATCGACCTATTATATTACGTCTGCCAATACGGTATCTATAGCTAAAAATTATGCAGAAAAGACTATTTACCAGTACAAAACCTTGCGTGACTACTATACCCAAAAAGTTGTCAAAAAAGCATTGCAAAATGGTTTAGATGCTGATTTTACCCATAATGAAAAAACCATTCCTCTACCTGCGACTATGATCCATGACCTTAGTGAAATATTTGCAAAGGAATCCAGCGACAACATACAAATCAAACTCTACAGCAACTATCCATTTCCAAACCGCAAAAAAAGAAAACTAGATTCTTTTTCAAGAGAAGCAATTGCCTACTTAGAAAAGAATGTGGACGCTAGCTTTTCTAAAAAGGTAGCTGTAAATGGAGAACCGGTTTTCCGTTATGCGATTACCGACAAAATGCAAAACACGACTTGTGTCAAATGCCATAATACTCATCCCTTAGCACCAAAGAAAAATTGGAAATTAAATGATGTTAGGGGTATCCTAGAAGTGCAGATTCCTCTCAGCAAAAATCTTGCCAATAATAACAATCTAATAGTAAAGCTACTTGCAAGTATTTTAGCAACCATTGTACTAACTGCTTTTCTCGCTATGTCCTTTTTACGGCAAGACATGTTGAAACTGGTCTATATAACAGATCGGTTAAAACTACTGTCACAGGGAGAACTCTCTGAATTTAATCCAGAAAAACAAAAACTCCAATATTCGTTCCAAGAAGAAAAAAATGGTAATGAGATTTTCTTACAAGCAATCAGCATTAAAAAGCTAGTTGCAAAACTACGCTCTGTTATGACTCTAATAAACTCTTCAAGTTCCAGTCTCAACCAAGCAACAGAAAGCATCACAAAACGCATTGGTAATTATTCAGAATCGATTCGTGCACAAGCAGCTTCTTTAGAGCAAGTAAGCTCTGCGGTAAATCAAATATCTTCTTCTGGCAACAATGTGGTCGAAGTTTCCCAAGAACAATCAACTCTCTCTACAGAACTTATCACTGCAATCCAACACTTCCAAGAATATTTGGACTCTTATGAAAACAGACTAAATTCTATTACGAAGAAGGCAAAGTCAGTTGTCAAAGATTCATCGCAAAATAAAACTTTTCTTACTTCGGTATTGGATAAAATGAAAGTTATCAATGATACATCTAAAAAAATGGAGAATGTCATCCAAATGATAAACGATGTATCCGAACAGATCAACTTATTATCCTTAAACGCTTCCATAGAAGCAGCAAGAGCTGGAGAGCAAGGCAAAGGATTTTCAGTAGTGGCGAGTGAAGTAGCAAAATTAGCTGAAACTACCAATAAGAATGTCAAAGAAATCGAAGGACTGATCAAATTGGGTAGGGCTTCCGTCGAAGATAGCACTGGTAGCATTAATAATATTACTTTAGGTTTTCAGAATATGATGCAAGGCATTGAACAAATTGATTCTTTATTGCAGGAAGCTGTTAGCAATATTTTAGAACAAAAATCCAGTTTCTCGATAATCCATAAAAAAGGAGAACAATCCATCCAGAAATCACAAGAGATTTCAGAGAACATCCATTCACAAAATAAAGCCTTAGAAGAGATTTCTAACGCAATGCACTATGTCTCCGAGCAAAATGAAACGACAGCCTCAGAAATCCATTCCATCAAAGAACATATGCAAGAAATCAATCTAACAGCAGATAAGTTAGAAGGTGAGATTCGTTTCTTCCAGAAATACAAAGATTAATTGCCGCCTGCTTCGCCCCCCATACAATCGACTTCTGAACCAGCCCCTTTAGCCACATTTTCACTACCTTCAACTGGCTTTGCAGATTTTTCGGAGCCTTCACCAGCTTCCGATCCTTCTTTAGTTGTGATACTTCCACAATCATTGGAATTTCTCGGAATCCCTCTTTTCTTAACAGAGGGACTGGCACAAGCAACAAACAACATTATAGATACAATAACAAATACAAGATATTTCATACTACAACCTCTTTTCAATATGATTTCTCTATCATAAAATTACACTTCACGGCAAAAACAGCTTCAAAAAGGTCTTTTTTCTGGTTAGCAGACCATATTTCGACTGTCGAATCAGAGTCTTCTTTCGTCTTAACAAAAAAGTTAACCTTATCTTTTACAACTTCTGCTCGTATAGAAGTGATCGTACTTTGGCGACTTCGATCTAAACCATCAGTTATACGCAAGATTCCAGCTAATTTTTTCACCAAGGCTTGGTTTTCAGGACTTAGGCGGACAAATTCACTGTGCTTTGATTTTGGAATACTTTTTCTATGATAACGGGCAGTTAAAGCTATAATTTCAACCTCATCATAATTATAACCAGCAAGAATTTCCGAATTGCGAATGATATAGGCACTGTGCTTATGGTGTGAACTATGAGAAATTCCAAATCCAACTTCATGTAACATACTAGCTGCAAAGAGATATTCTCTAGCAACGAGAGGACAACGGTGTAGAGAAAGTAGATCATCAAATACTTTTTTCGACAAACGAGTAACATGTTCCACATGTCCTTTTTCGTAAGGAAATGCATTGAAAAGATTCATCACAGACTTAAAACGAATGTTGTTTAAATTGTCTTCTGGTGCGCCTCTATCTTCCCATTGTTTGATAGTATCTAGAATAATGCCTTCTCGCAAAGCAAAATCAGAAACGGTCATTGTCTTAATGTTAAACTTATTAAAAATTTCTTCGAGAATGATACTGCCAGCAACAATGATATCAGCTCTTTTGGTATCCATGCCAGGAATCTTAGTTCTTTTTTTCAAGGTATTGGCATCGTCTATCACTTCCCGCAAACGCTTGAGGTCTTGCTGGCTAAAGGAGTAATTGCTCAAGATACGCGGTGGTTCTTCCTTTTTCATTGCAATGATCATTTGGGCGATAGCTTGGATAGTCCCAGAAGAACCAATCACTATATCATTGCCTATTTCTTCCAATGGTTTGCGTAAGGGGGTTAGCATACTTTGTACAAACATTTTGCATTGGAGAACATCAGAATTTTCGATAGGATCACCATTGAAAAACTTATCTGTCAAACGAACAGCACCAATTTTTAAACTCTGGGCAAACAATAAATTACCTTGGTAACCCAAAGAAACCTCTGTGCTTCCCCCTCCGATATCAATAGCCAGAACCTTTTTATCAAAAACTTGTAAACCTTGCAAAATTCCAAAGTAAATCAAACGAGCTTCTTCATACCCACTGATAACTTCTATACGAATGCCAAGTTCAGATTCGACTCTATGGATAAATTCATTTTTATTTTTTGCTTCCCGAATGGCACTTGTAGCTACTGCACGAATTTCGGCATTTTGCACATTCGCCAATTTTTGAAAACGCTCTAAGCAAGAAATCCCTCGGTTGGTTGCATCTGGGGTTATTACATCGGTAAGCCCTGCTCCACTCCCCAAACGAACCGAATCTTTTTCTTTGCCCAAAGATTCAAATGAACCATCAGGTTTGACTTTTACTATGATCAAATGAAAAGAATTGGTTCCTAGATCAATTGCTGCGAGATTTCTTGCTGGCATAGCAAGATCATGCCTCAGAGAGGTACAACTTGTCAATGGAATAAAATGGAAAAAAAAGTGGATTTCTCTTAGGAATCCAAAGACTTATCTAAAGACCAGATACTCTTATAACGAAAAGTTTCCCCACTCAAACGCTTGTATTCACGTTTCAAATGTCCTAATTCAGTTTCAGACTTACTTTTACTAGCAACCATGCCAATAATAGTACTATTTTTGAAAATAACAGCATAGTTGAATAGATAAGTAGTTAATTCATGTATAGCACTCTCTACCGTTTTATGATTTAAGCGATTGCCACAAACCATTTTGCCTGAGTAATAAGGAATATATCTAGCTCGATTTTTTGTATCGGTGATTGCTGCTTGAGCAGTTTCTTTGATTTCACTTGTCAATTTATTTCTTTCTTCAATTTCTAAAGCCATACGGTGGTTGTTTAGAATGGAATGCAGCTTACGAGCCATACGTCCAAAAAGGTCGGCAGCGTCAGCAATTAATTTGAAAAATTGTACCTCAGCTCTGTCCATAGCTGAATTCATATAGCTTGTATTCATTTTGTCAAAAGTCAGGGCAAATTCTGGATAACTCCGGTGAAAGTCTTCGATCTGTCCCAGACAAATATCTAATTTCTCTAAATCATTCATAAATAGATTTTTATTCGTAATGAGAATATTTTTGATATATGTGTCTTCTACCGCAACGTAATCACTCAACAGAGGTGCATAGATATTGCGCAAATCACGACAAACCAATAGAAATAGCCAATGCGGATAATTTTTAAACTTCCACCGTAGCGACTCGTGACCTTCTTCACTGTAATAATAATTTTGGATGAAATCATTCACGACAGAATTGAGAAAACCGCAGACTACTTTTCCCGAATCATTGAATTGGAAGTATTTTTTTCGGATCAAATCTTTCTCGTCTTGGGTTGTGATACGTTCTCGTAAGTCTTTTTCAAGATTTTCGACAGTTCCCTTGATCTGGTCGATAATCTGGTTAGAACCTTCGAACTGCGAATCATCTATAGGAGGTACCCTAAGAGCCGATTCAATTTGCTTCCAATAGACGATTTTATCGTGCTCCAATACGTATAGGCCGATGATCACCTCTGTAAAACGGGGCTGGCCGTCTTCTAGAGCACATAGTTTCTTTAACGTTAAATAGATCTGTCTAATCTTTGCTGCAAATTGCTGATCTCGTTTGACGAATTCTGGGATCTTTTTAAGAATTATGTCGTCTCCGTGCTTGCGTTTCAAATGGCGGGCATAGTACATTTGCATACGTTTGGTCTGCAATAAGAAGCTACGAGGTGTTTCTCCATCGTGGAATTTATTGCGACTCTCACGGAAATGGTAGACAAAACGGTGAAAATTCACAATTGTATTGTACGTAGAGGTATCCCATTCTTTCCAACCATACTGTTCGCAGAACTCTAAGGCTTTTAGCGTATCTTCTATCTCACTTTCTTGTATGGCATCAAAAATCTTTTTTACACCGGGACTCAGTTCTGGGGAACGGCTCAGCATTGGATAATGCAGCGCACCTGTCTCTTCCGCAAAGCGAGCGATGCTTTCATTTACTCCCAGGACCCTCTGGAAGAATTTACGCACCAAGTCAACCATATAAGCGATAAGGGATTGCTGGTGTGCTCCCTTAAGGGCAGGTAGCTTCTCCCCTGTAACCCTTGCGAGCTCTCGGCTAGAAGTTTTTTCTTTTGAGAAATCATATCCTTCTCTTTTAGGACGGGTAAGAGCTTTGTCTTCGGCTGTACTGGCTTCGTTTTCGACTTCGCCAAAAAAAATCTGCTCTTCCCCTCCACTTGCTTCTTTTTTTTCTTTCTCTTTGCTTTCGGGTTCCTGCTGTTTCGCCGTGTCTTTCTTTACTTTAATCTTACTGGTTTGATCCTTACGTGGGGGTTCGAACCAAACCGTTTTATTTTTCTTCTCTTTTTCCTCAAATTCTTTATCGAGTCTTTTGATCAGATCGATTCGAATAAAAACATCATTGCTGCGGGTAAGAATCTCATCAATTTTCCTCTGGTGCTCAGGAGAACGCTTTTTCTTATACAAATTGGCAAAAATTCTATGGGCATCGGTTCGAGAAGTAGTTGCAGTAAGAGACATTATTGAAATTATACCAGTTATTATTTTTTTATCAACAATAATTTATTGACTTTAGATAAAAATTGCTTCTATACAATTTGCAGTATGACGCATAACAAGCAAAAGAAAAGCTATTTTTTTCTTCGATCGAAAAGTTTTGCATGAAAACGTAATTTGCCGTCATCCTCGAGTAAAACACACTCAAAACGATAGATCATCTTATGTGACGGTGATATCTGTAATACCTCGTTAAACTTAGTCTTTGCATCTTCCAAATCGTTGGATTGGGAAAACTTCCACTTTTCTTGATCGTGCAGAAAAACAAATGAAAATTCTTCTCCAAAACGGTTGCGTTGTAGGTTGATTTCTACTCGTTTGCCGGTCTCTAAGACCGCAAAAGTATTGTAGATAGTACTCTTGCGACTCTTTTCTGTAGCATTTGTTTTTTGTTGTAGCAACTCTCCCTTTTGCTCCCAAATCACTTCTTGTTTGGTTTCTTCGGCTTCTTGCCAGTACAATTCACCACTAGATTGTAAAAATATATCTCGCTTAGCATCTAAGGATAGTCCCTGATAAGTGTATGGTTTACGAATGCGAAACTTGTACAATTTTCCGTTGTCGTGGAATAGCAACTTCTGGTTTTTATCCATTGGCAACTCTTGGATACGCAAAAATGTATAAACGTTAAATGACTTCACTTTACCGTTCGGAAAAAAATGCAACCAATTGCGGTGGTACTTTTTGCCAGCTTTGACTTTCATTTTAGCAACCCTTGTAGTTGTGTAAACTATAGCTTTTTGCAATGTACCATCCGCAAAAAAGAACAGACGATCTCGCTTGTGAAACTTAATGTCTTGTACTTTTACTTTCTTTGCCAGCGTAATTTTCTTGAGCTTACCGTTGCGGTGAAATTCAACTGTTGTATCTTCGAACTCATCACTTAAAGCCATCAAACCACGAACATCGGTATTTTTCCTAGGCAAAAAGCTCTTGATAGAATTGTCATCATAAAACTTTACCAACTGCCTCTTATGAAATGCAATGCCCTGCAAAACGGTGTTTTTGCCTAATTTTACCCACAACAGATTCTTGCGTCCATCTAGTAATAATTTACTACCTCGTGGTAATAGATACGAACGAACTTTTCTCTTCTTGGATAGGGTTACGATTTGATCACTGAACAGCAAGGATTGGCTAGATAATAGTAAAAAAGTAGCAAATAGCAAACCTAGTTTCTTCATTTCCATTTCTTTCCTTATTGTGTAAAATTTCATTGCTAGATGTAAAGCATCCTGAAATTGGTTATATAGCTTAGTAGCACGGCAGATTCTGGCAATCAAAAACCAAAGTTCGCCAATAAGGAGAAAAGTGGAGCAACTCACACGTCTAAAAGAAATCATGGACACCTTAAGAGGCGAAAATGGCTGTAACTGGGATAAAAAACAGACTGCAACCTCTCTCATTCCCTATATTTTAGAAGAGTCCTATGAAGTTGTAGATGCCATCCAAAACGAAGACCCAGACCACATCAAAGAAGAGTTAGGTGATTTGCTATTCAATGTATTTTTCCAAGCGCGGATCGCAGAAGAAAACGAACAGTTTACAATCAACGAAGTAGCAAAAGAAGTTTCCGATAAACTGGTGCGCCGTCACCCCCATGTCTTCGAAAACCAACAAGACATCGACGCAAAGCAGGTGCTAGCGAATTGGGAGAAAATAAAAGAAAACGAGAAGAAAAATAAGCAAACAAAACAGCAATTCTTACTAGATGAGATTCCCAATTCCCTACCTTCGCTACTTTATGCAGAAAAATTACAACGCAAAGCAGCTAAAGTAGGATTTGACTGGGAAGAGGCAGAGGATGTCTTAGGCAAGGTAAAGGAAGAGGTCTCGGAATTAGAAGAGGCAAGTGGGCAATCTACTACAAACCAAGAGCATTTAGAAGAAGAGTTAGGTGATGCTCTATTCGCTCTTGTCAATCTATCTCGCTTTTATGACATATCACCCGAAAAAGCCCTACGTGGAAGTTGCCAAAAGTTTAAAAAAAGGTTTTCCTATATCGAAAGCCAAGCTGGTACGCAAAAAACTCCACTCGAAGAAATGTCATTAGCTGAAATGGATGCCCTATGGACACAAGCGAAAAAACTCGAAAAAAAATAGAAATAACAGATCTGCAACATTTAGAACAAATGACACAGGAACTCTTGCTTCTTGTCCAAGAGTCTTTCTCTTTGGCTGCTGTGGAAATAAGTAACTGGCCCAGGAAATATACCTGGCGAAAACAGTCTCTTTGCTATGAGTTTATCTTTTCACAAATGGGTTCTTTCACAGTTCGCCTATCCCAAGAACATAGCATCAGAAAAAATCCTCCTCCCATTTTCTACCTCAGTGTAGGCAAATACTCAGAAGAAAAGTTTATTTGGGAAGACGGAACGCAAAGAGCACTCGACCCCGATACCTTACATGCTACAATCCTAGAAATGATTGAAATCTATGAAAAAGAAACTGAGTCGATTCCTAGGTAGCATATAATAAAAAAGTTAGCAAAACTGCATTTTTTCTGCTTGTGGTTATACCAGGCCAGGAAGTAAATGCTAAGGAGGAGATTGTATGCATTTCTCAGCACTAGACCTATTAGGAGTATTTTTCTATCTGAGTATTGTGCTAGGTTGTGGCTTGTATGCAAAAGGCAAACAAAACAGCGTTAGAGACTTCTACCTGGCAAGCCGCTCCCTCCCCTGGTACTTCATCCTTTTTTCCATCGTAGCAACCGAAACATCCAGCTTGACCTTTCTCAGCGTTCCTGGAATTTCTTTTTCCACTCATATCGCTTTTCTACAGATGGCTTTTGGCTTCATCTTGGGACGTTTTTTTGTCGCTTACTTCATTCTACCTCTATATGCTAACGGCTCCTATGCATCTATCTACCAGTGGGTAGGTGAACATTTTGGGGAACCGACTCAAAAATCTGTTTCGGCGGTATTTCTCATTACCCGCATTTTGGCTGATGGCATTCGTTTGTTTGTAACATCGATTCCTATCGCACTTATTCTTGGGCAAGTTTTTACAGATTCTTTGAGCCAAAGTGAAGTAGGCATTCTGACTCTTTTGGCAATTGCTATTTTTACAATTATTTATACTGTTATCGGAGGATTTCGCTCGGTAGTCATCACAGACTCGATTCAGTTCTGGATTTATCTTTTGGGGGGTATCTTTGCTTTCTCCTTCCTGCTCTACCAACTTACACAAAACCAATCCATATCGCAGCTACTCGAAAAGGCCCATTCTGCTGGAAAATTTAGCTTCTACCAGGGTTTTCAGGGAAACTTTTGGCAGACACCGTACTACTTCATCAACGCTGTTTGGGGAGGAGCCTTTATCACTATAGGTTCGCATGGAATTGACCAACTCATTGCACAAAGAGCTTTGGCCTGTCGAACCTTGGCGGAAAGCCGTAAAGCTATCATTGCCTCAGGTTTTTTGGTCTTTGTGCAATTTACCCTATTCTTGGCGATTGGAATCTTACTTTACTTGCACTATCCAGATTCTAAAATTGCCAAAGATCAAGTTTTCTCTCGTTATATTTTAGAGAATATCCCAGCTCCTTTTGCTGGATTTTTGGTTGCTGCTATTTTGGCAAGTGCAATGTCGACTTTGTCCAGTTCCATCAACTCTCTTTCCCTTTCGACCCAAGTAGATCTAAAACTATCTTCTAAGCAAAACCAGATAAAGTCTTCCAAGCTATGGAGCTGTTTCTGGGGAATGGTTCTTTTCCTCAGTTCACTTATACCATATTTTCTTTCATCAAATTCAAAAGATAGTTTGGTAGAACTTGGATTGAAAATTTCCTCGTTTACCTTTGGCCCTATGCTGGCATTGTTTTGTTTACTCGTTCTTTACAAAAAATACAACTTTTATGTTCCTGCAAAAGTCCTACCTCTCTCTTTACTGACGACTTTAGTGAGTTGTATCACCAGTACGTACTACCTGCAACCCGCTTTTACATTTGTAATTCCACTAGGCTTTTGCCTGTTTTTTTTAATTTTTTTTCTATTTCGACAAATTCACCAACTAACTCGGAGGTCTAACTAACATGGTAAAATACTTTCTCTTCCTCTCAATTTTTATCTTCCACAACTGTCTTACTAAAAATGCCAACCACCATACGTATTGGAAAGAGTACTTTGCCGATCAGGAAAAGGTAAAAAACCGACTTAGCGATATCCAATACAATGCTCTCTACGGTAATTTAAAACCAGAGAATGAAGGAAAACTCAAGCGAGACAAAAAAGGTTTATTCTTAGCTGTAGGCATCAAGAATCATAATTCTCTGCACTTCTATAATAAATCCAGCCAAGACAGCTTATTTCTAAAAACACATTTTAAAAAATCTTACCTCAAAAAAGACGCGACCTACCGTATCGATCGTTACTCGTATATCCGCTCAAAGGCTTACACTCCAGAAGATTTCTTTCTCTGGTTAGATTCTTTCAAACAAGTATTGCAGACTGAACCCAAGCGTTTGCAGAGTTCTCACCTCTATAAATTCCTCTGTTCTCAATTTAGATGTTCTATCGCGAATACAGCGAAGTCTACTAGCCTCTCTCTAATTTTGCACCCCAGAATTGCCAAACGGTACAAAACCTTCTATGAAGAACTCAAGTCTAGGTTAGAAAAATTAAAATTTGCTTCGTACCTTTACACCAAGAGCGGTTACTATCTTTCTATATCCAATCGTTCGGATCGGATCATTCTACGTTTTCCACGCAATAACTCTACTGCAACAGGTAGTTCTTATCTCAGCATTCATAGCAATATTTTCCTCTCCGCGTACGGTTTGAAAATTTCTGTCAAAAAACTCAAATACTACATCAGCATACGCAAAAAACAGGCGAACACCTATTTATTTGGCTATTTTCCCAAAGTTCCCGATTACTCCATCAGCGGTAGGTTGTTCTACTTCTTACCCAAAAGCGTTATCGATGCCTTCATTCCAGGTGATATGGATAGCTATATGAAACAGTATTTTACCCTACTGGTACGCTCCAAGAAAAGAAGGGGGATGTCTTTCTCTAGCCAAACCACACGCAAAGGTGATACCGTACAAGTAACTTACCACTCCTATTTAGAAAAATTTCAGAAACCATTTCGCCCCTTTGGTGAGCGCAAATCAAAACGTGAGGGAAGGAACTTCATCGCAGACTACCGTAGACATATGGTGCGAGATCTAAAACCCTAGTATTTCTGCTAGTTTTCTACTTTTCCATAAAAAAAGTTTGACAAATCAAGTAACAACAGATAGCTGTTGTATATCTTTCCAGATAGGAGCAAAAAATGAAAGCAATGCAATTTTTAACAATCGCTTATACCTCAACAAGTGGCTACCTATCCCTACTACTATCCCTATAAATCTTTTCCCTTTGGCTCCGCTCAGGGAGCGACTTGGTTCTATAATAAAAGTAATTCTTAGTATATTACGACCCAAAGAATATCCTCAAAAATAGATAGGTCATTCCTCCAGTGGAAACAGAGACAACCCGTCTATAGTTGTGTTTTTACACACCTATACGGTTTTACCGTAATAATAAGGATATAGTATATGGTACCTGAGCCACAAAAAAAATATGTTCCCTTTTTACCGTTGCAATTTGATGCAAGAACTTGGCCGACAAAGACAATTCATTCTGCACCGATTTGGTGTAGCGTAGATTTACGCGATGGCAACCAAGCCCTTCGCCAACCGATGAATTTGCAAGAGAAATTAAAAGTATTCCACCACCTCTTGGAAATCGGTTTCAAAGAGATTGAAGTGGGCTTTCCAGCAGCTTCTCGCGTAGAATATGAATTTGTTCGTAAGCTCATCAAAGAGGGGCACATTCCAAAAGATGTTAGCATCCAAGTGATTACCCAGGCGAGAAAGGAACTGATTCAGACTACAATGGATTCGATCGCTGGAGCACACCATACCATCGTACATTTGTACAACTCCACTTCTGAATTGCAACGTAGGGTCGTGTTTAAAAAGTCAAAACAAGAAATCCAAGATATAGCCACCCAAGGTGTAGTTTGGATCCAACAAGCTATGACGAAGCAACATTCGGTTTCCTTACAGTATTCACCAGAGAGCTTTACCGGAACAGAACTTGAATTCGCTCGTGATGTCTGTGATGCAGTTATCCAACAGTGGAACCGAAACGATAAAACCATTATCAATTTACCTGCAACAGTAGAACTGTTTACCCCCAATGTATATGCAGATAGCATTGAGTGGTTTGCAAACAACTTACAACTCCGTGAGAAAGCTACCATTAGCATCCACCCTCACAACGATAGGGGTACAGCTGTCGCTGCCGCTGAATTGGCCTTATTGGCAGGAGCAGAAAGAATCGAAGGAACATTGTTTGGCAATGGAGAACGAACAGGAAACGTAGATTTGGTGACTCTTGCGTTAAATTTGTATACTCAAGGCATTTCCCCAAAGTTAGACTTTTCCGACTTGCCCAAAAGTAAAAAAATTATGCAAGAAACCAATAAACTAGGTATTCCCGAAAGACAACCCTACGCAGGTGAGTTAGTCTTTACTGCATTTTCTGGCTCACACCAAGACGCCATTCACAAGGGTTTTATTGCCTACCATGCGAAAGACAGAGAGTCCCCGTGGGAAATTCCTTACTTGCCTATCGACCCGGCTGATATAGGTAGAGAGTACGAACCCATTATACGTATCAATAGCCAATCAGGCAAAGGCTTATTGTCAGCCAGTACCATGGCGCTATGACTGGGACAATGAATCATCAAGCGTAAGAAAGTTTGATTACTCCTGTAGCCGATGCGGATCAACAGAAGTGCG
>JBCCIA010000125.1:0-13724 GCA_039028475.1 Spirochaetota bacterium
AAAAAAACATCCAAGTTCTAATTGGAACAAATGAATCGCATTTTTATTATTTTTAATTTTCTCTAACTCATATTTCTTGAGAACTTTTAAAAAGTTATTGCCTTTTAATAATTTAGCTTGAAAAATCTGTTCCTGGAAATATCCAGATACAACAAAACCCTCTCCATCATTAACAATAAGCCCTTTCTTCCTATTTTCCGCACCTTTAAAAAATTTCTCTACTTCTTGCTGTATTTTATCTTTAGCGATGGTTCTTTTGACCAGTTCATCTATCTCCCAAACGTTATGAATGATTGTATATTTCTCCTTCTTCGCACCCTTAGATATTGGTTCAAACTGATACCCATCTAATTCTTTACAAATAAGACTTTCCCAATAGGCCCGCAATGAATTCAAAAAGTTCTTCACTCTTCTTGGATTCTTCTCCAAAATAGCAGAAAGCATTGCCGACAAACTATCCAACTTAACTTGCGAAAGGTAAGGAAAATAATCCGCCACAATTTTGTGAATAAACTTTTCATAATGAGTGCTCAAAGGAATACGAATAATACACTGAAACAACTTATCCAAATAATCGCGATGAATATTATTCTTCTCTAAAGCCTTCAACACATTATTCTGATCCATACCAAACACAAAGATACAGTTAGAAGTCGAAAGATAAAGCTTGATACCCTCGATCAACTTGATAATGTTCTGATCATTACACCTATCCAAATCATCAATGAAAACAATCAAAGTTTTATTCTGGTCACCCAACAACTTACGAATCGCCTGCTCAAACAACAAACGAAACCTCTGCGAAGAACTCTTGATTGCAAATTGATCCTTTTCATACTCATCACCATACGCCTTAATCTTCCCCACATCAAGATTCGCAATTTTAAAGCTATTGATGATATTGGCAAGAATATCAAGACCTGTTCGCAAAGAAACCGCCGCGATTTTTTGAAACTGCTTACTAACCTTCGAAAGCAAATCAAAGGTTTCCCGGATTTCATGCAAAAGCCCAACAATCGGCTCGTCCTCAAATTGGTGCTCCCATGGATTGTACCAAATAGCAATGTGCTGTGAAGAATGATCTTTGAGCTGTTTGATTTTATCCAGAGTTTCCTGGCTCAAACGTTCCTAGTGAGGCTTATCCGCAAAAGGAAACAAAACAGAAGCCGTCTGCCCACCCATGCGAAAATAGAGCTGCTTCATA
This sequence comes from Spirochaetota bacterium, assembly GCA_039028475.1. Taxonomy (GTDB): domain Bacteria; phylum Spirochaetota; class Leptospiria; order Leptospirales; family Leptospiraceae; genus JBCCIA01. The sequence goes on from JBCCIA010000125.1 coordinate 1,205, forward strand.
ATGCTGGTTTTGCCACTCCCCCACCCACCATAAACCCCTAACGCAAAAGGAGCCGAAGCCTCGGTGATAATCGAATAGATCTGCTTAATAATCCCCTCATACCCCAGGGTATCTACCAAAGTCCATTCATCGTTTTTATAGGAATTCACAACACCAGTCCAACACTCAAAATCTCCCCTGAGCCTATTCTACCGCGATTCCAGGTCAATTAGAAAAAAGAAGATCGAAGAAGTCCAAAATGAGACTATTAAAGAGGTGAAATTAGCTTGCATACTAAGTATTTTATAGATATAATGGAAAAACAAAGATACTGGTATGAAAAACGAGCTACACTTAGAAACAAAAGAAAGAGAAGCAATTGCAAAATACAAAGAAATTCTCATCAACAAATACCAAGATCAAATCAAAGAAATCTTTCTCTATGGTTCAAAAGCCAGAGAGGATTCTAGGCAAGACTCAGATATAGATCTGCTCATAGTCCTTGCCAATTACAACTGGAAACTAGGTGATAAAATTCGCAGGATCGGATATGAATTGGATGAAGAAATCGAATACAAATTTTCCATTATTGTCCTAGCAGAACAAAAATTCGAAAATCTAAAAAAAGAAAAATACCAATTTGCTCAAAATATCATGAAGGATGGTATTGCTATATGAAATACCAATCCGAAATACATTCAGAGATTATGCGAGCTCTAAATATAGAAGTAAACTTCCACGATGCAGTGAAACGATTATTTGGCGGTAACTGTTAAATAAGTCCAAAAAATCAAGTACCTCTCGAAAAAAAGCATTCTTTGCACCTACTTTTTTACTTGTACAAGTAGATGCAGAACAAAAAAATATACGATGAAATTTTCAAAGAGGTGCTAAAAGAAATACTCCGCGAACACCACTTGGAAATCGAATACGAAATTCCAGGAAACCCAAAACGCATAGACTTTTATTTGGAAGAAAAAGATAAGCCGATCAACTCCACGATGGTCTATCTAAAGATCTTCGCGAAACACAATTTGATGGAGTTCAAATCAGAAGGGGACATATTTCAATATGAAGATCTAGTCAAAACATACTGCTACATCTCCAATTTCCTTGTACGCAACTTGGATACAAAAGGCCAGCTACACTTCATCCTCTTCTGCTCCATCAAACCAAAACTTCTGTTTCGAGAATGCAAGGTGACTCAAGTAAAACAGGGCATCTACCAGACATTGGATATACAACTAGCACCTGTCTATGTAGTTGTGATCTCAGAACTACCAACAGAGGAACAAGGGGAAGTGGAACAAATTCGCCTCTTCCAAGAAAAAAAACAACTCGACAACTATTTGCAAGAGTCTATACAGAAGAAAAGAGATTTAAGGTTTGCCTTAGTACTATACCGCAAAAGACTAAAAGAAATTGCCAAACGTTTAGGAGTAGATATGACAGCCATTGAAGAAAGAATTATAGAGATGGGACGAGAAGTAGGCTTGGTTCACATCGCAGAAGCTGATAAAAGAGTCGCACATGAAAGAAGGCTAAATCGAAAAAATAAGTTACAAATGGCTCTCAAAATGAAGCGAAAAGGGTGTGAATTAACTTTTATTTCAGAAATAACTGATATCCCTGAGCCTAGGTTAAAACGTTTTTTTAGAATCATCCGAGAACTGTAAGCATTTCCAAGATGCAAAAAAGTTCTTTGATAAAATTGTAGAAATATTACTAGTAAAAGGTTACAAATTATAAGAAGTAGATTTTAACTCCCTGCACCTCTTTGCACAAGTAGCATTGCTGATACAATCAACACAATACCTGGCAGCAAAGCAAAAGAAAATGTATCCAAACCAAGATACGTTGTCATGAGCAAGACAAATATAGGGTTCAAAAAGCTATAAGCGGCTACTCGCGTGGAGCCTATTTTCACAGTGGCAAATTGCAGCAAAAAGAAACTAACGACAGTTGTAAAGAAAGCCAGGTACAACAAACTGAAGAAGACGTCCACTCCAACGGCTTGCCATGCAATAGAAGGTAGCTTACCTAAGGAAAGAAGGAACATCCAGAGTCCACTAAAGAAGATCACCCAAAAGGTCATAACTTCCATAGCTTCGCTGCGGTACAAACGTTTGATCAAAGGACTGTACAGACCCATGGCCAAGGAGCCTACAAAAAACAGCAAGTCTCCATAGTTCAATTGTAGAGCCATAAGTGCTGCCAGATCACCGCGAAAAATAATCCAAATCGCTCCCAGAGTTCCTAAGGCGAGTCCAAATCGCTTAGATTTGTTGGTTGTTTCTCTATTTATCAACCATGCAAATACAGCAGTTATTGCAGGCACCGTTGTGTAGAGAGCCGCAGTATTTGTGGCACTCGTATAACGCAAAGACTCAAACATACACCAAAAAAAAATTGTCAGAGGAACACTGAGCAAAGCATACCTAGCAAGAAATGTCCTAGCAGGGATGTGCAATCCATTGCGGTAGAATACATAAGGAGCAAATAGCACAGCTGCAAAAACAAAACGTAGCAACATCATGACTTCCGCTGGCAATGCTTTTGCAATGATCTTCCCTATAGGAAAGGAGGTCGCTATCAAAGCGATTGTCAGTAGCATAAGCAAATGCACCCACAAAGTAGACTGTCGCAGCAATATCTTTTGTTTCAATTGCTCATTCTACGGCGATGCGATATAGATCGTAGGGAACCAAAACTATATCCAGTATAGCAGATAGGAATAGGTCAATAGCCACAAAAGGCACTGCAAGCACAAATACAATTGGCATCAGAATGGGGTACAAGGTTTTGCCGAGGCCTGCACAGCAATCGTATTTTTTGGGGTCACTGAGAGAGGATAGGACGTCCATATCATTTTTTACACCAGGAAAGAGCGATGGGTAAGGGACAGATGTTTTGATATTGCCAGAGCGTATATTCAAACTAGAACAAGATACCGTGAAGTAACTTACTATCAAGACTAATAAGACATTCTTTAAACTCTTCATCACCTTTCTTCTATAGACTGCTTTGCACGGACAAAGTTCAGCCGAGAAAAATGAACGTTGTAGTTTGTAACTTTTGCTATCTCTTACAGACTGTCATAGATTGTAGATCATTCGCATCCTTTAGACAGTCAGTATTCCACTTTCCTAGTTTGCATTCTTCTTGCAAACCTGAGACAATTTTAGCTTCGATCTGCGAGAATTGTTGCTTTTGTTCTGCCGGAATCTCACTCTCTAACTTCGTGAGAATTTTTTTTACCGCACGTTGGCAATTTTCTAGTGAATTTTTATCAACAGGTTGTTCTTTCGCTTTCTCTACAGAGTTGGAGGACGCTGTACTAGTTTCTGATTTTTCCTTTTTCTTACAAGAAAATACGAGTAGTAAGACCAGCAAAAATAAGTAAAAAGAATGTTTCATGGCATTACCTTTATTTAGTTTGATTAGATTCATTGGTAAGTCTCGAAATTTCCCCAGCTCCTAAGGAAAACAAGCATTTATTTGCGTTAGATTTTTAGCAGCTTGCAAGCACTTGAGGTTCATCCGTCCCCTACGGCATTTTTCGATTACTTTTGGTTTCATTCCCGTCATGAGTATATCGAATTGTTGCATCTGAGCTTTATGCTCTTCGGTTAGTTCTTGCTTACGCAAATCTGCTTTCATCACTCGAATCATCCTAGCAATAGTTGACTCGCATTCCTGAGTTGTATAGTTTTTTTTCCCATCTTGAGCTTTGTCAGAGATAATATTTGCTCCAGGAACCTCTGCTTGCCAAGTATTAAGAGCAGATAATGCAAATACAATTGCTATTAGAAAAAGAGAGGGGTTCATTTACCTGTTATTCGCACGCAAGCACAGAATTTAAAGTGTTGGCTTTTTCTAAGCACTGCACACTTTTAAAAGAACCAGACTTGCATTTTGCCAAAATTCGCTTTTCAATATCTGCCTGCGATGTAGCTGCAAATTGCTTTCTCTGCTCTTCAGGGAGTTTGGCAGAAATACGCTGCATCATCTCAGATACAACAGGAGCACACTTTTTTAAATCATCTTTGCTGGGCTTTTGCGAACAAGCAAAAAATGACAGGAGGAGGATACTATATACTATACGCATAAGAAATAGCATTGGCTCCCTACAACTGCAGGAAACCAATCTGTGAATTTTTACTGGGCACAAGCGGCTAGACCTGTTAGATCTTTAGCTGCTTCTAGACACTTTATATTTACCTTGCCCTTACGACACTTTTTGACTACTTTTGGTTTCATCCCCGCCATCATCATATCTATTTGACCCAGCTGGCTTTTTTGCTCATCGGTTAGTTCTTGCTTGCTAAACTCTGCTTTCATAGTGGCAACAGCTTTATCGATAGCTGCTTCACATTCTTGAGCAGTATGGACATCTTTCGCGCAGTTATAGAAGAAGAGTGTTAATCCTAATAAAATTCCTAAAGATACTTTTTTCATAATCTCTAACCTATTTCCTTTTTTTCTTACAGAATTGGATAAACTCCAATTGGTTTACCTGTTGCAAACAACCCAGCTTGTAATGGCCTTTTTTGCATACCTTCTCCATCATGGGCAAAAGGCTAACTCGCAAAGCATTTAACTCTTTCTTCCTTTCCACATTAGGTGAATCCTGGATGATCCTATCTAACATGCTTGTAACGATCGGACGGCACGTTTGGGAAGAATTTACTTCTCCAGGAGAACAGACTCCAAAAGACAGTAGAGATACTACAAGCATAAGCGTTTTTTTTAGCATATGTAATTTTTGACCAAATTATTTTGACTACATCCTGTGAAAAGTATTTTTTAGTCTTTGACTTGGATGCTAATGCCATACACCTCAATCCCTTTCTCTCCCTGGAAATGCAATTCATACGTTTTGGCATTGTAGCTATAGCTACCTGCATTTAACAGAACTTTAAACCCTTGCGAATAATGGATAGGAGGTATGTAGATGACACAAGAACCTATAGCAAATTTTCCTCGCTTGAAAGAGTATTTGAAAACTTTATTTTCTATATCAAAGGAAAGAGAAATAGGCTCCCCACAGGTTTTTTTGGGGTACGGCCGGGAAAAAGCTACAACGGTACGTCCGCCATCTTTATCAACTTCAGCCGGTGTATCTAAGGAGTAAATCGATAGGTCCTCACCATTCCAATTGTCCCCCGTTGCATGCGTGTTGTCTGCGGTATAATTCCAAATTGCAACGTACAATAAATATTTTTCCATAACACGATAAATACGGTCGAGAACTTTTTCATGCTTACGGTAATCCTGCTGTACATAGCCTTGTTTTGCATTGAGATCCATTGGGATACCAGTTTCCCCTATAACAGTAGGTGCATTTTGCATACGTTCCCTACTAACCTTAGAAATCTCTAAGATGTTTTTCTCATACACTTCAGTGGCTTTTTTAGAACCAAAAACAGGACGAGCTGCAAATAAATCTATAGCAAACCATTCCAAATATTTCTTGCTAAACAACAGACCAACTTCATACCAATGACTAGAGTTGATCGCAACGAGGCTACCATCTTTATTCTTGCTTTGCCAATCCAACCACTTGTTGCCTGGTTCATTTTCTATAAAAATACGAAAGCGTTTGCGTACAGTCGAAATACCTTGGTGGTAGGTTTGGAAGAATGGCTTCAAGCAATCCCTATAAAACTCTATTTTCTTTCCTTTGTTTTTCGAAAAATAATCAGGCCGCAGTAGCATGGGTGCTCCATTTGGATCGTAGTTCCATACCCCATGCATACGCCAAACACAAAATTTTCCCTGCTTCCATATCGATACCCCATCTGGATTGAGTAGCTTCTTCCACATAGGAATGCCCTTCTTTCCATAGAATAAACGTAGTTCTATCTTTTGCGGGTTGCCTTCCGAGAGGAACATTTCCTGGAACGGTGTTGCAGCTTCTTGCAGACCAAATCCCATGCCACGGTATTCTTTTAGGTTGTGGCGGCCTATATACCCGGGAGAGGGTTCGTTGAAAGATCCAAAACCAAGAATATTTTTAAAACGGGATATTTTTTTAGCAAGGTGTGTCATTGCCTTAGTATAATGTGTTTGTAAGTAATGTTGGATATTTTGTCCATCGATCAGAAGAAAGGGAGCCAATATACTGCCCGCAAAAAACAATGTGAACATACTGGCAGTAGGATACTTTTGGTAGTTGAGATACCACATCTGAGTTTTATACTTCTCAGCCATTTCGTGCTGGACAAAGGTGAGACCGGAGTGTTTTAAATTTTGTATGTCTATACCGATTGTCTCTAAGGTCCAACCTGGTGCTCCATCGCCACCGGTGAAGCGAGACCAAACGTCTTGGTGTGGATCGATCCATATATAGAAACCTTTTTTCTCCGCGAGCTTTATCATCCGAACCAAATAACGAATGTATTCCTCGTCGTAGATACCTGGACCGCGGTGTTCTATAGCTTCCCATGTGACAACAAAGCGTAGAAAGTTGAAACCCCATTTTTGCAAACGAGAAAAATGTTCTTCCGCTTCTTCTTCGACAAAGGGCCTACCGACAAAAGATACATCTCTGTGCTTGCGAAACGATTCGTTTTGCATCAGATGGGTGCTACCATTCGGTTGCATAGGAAGCTTAGAACTACCCCCTAGATTCACACCACGCAAGAGTACAACAGCTCCCTTGGCATCGACAAAGAATTGGTTGTAACAGGTTAGAGGTTCCATTTCTGCTTTTCCAGTTGCTGCTGCGCTTCGCTATAGCCTTTTTCTATGAGTTGATCGGCCTGTACCGAACTGAAGTTCATTACACTCCGTATGCCCAATGATTCTTCAGGGCCTATGGACAGTACTTTTATATTTTCTTTACTGGTATAGAATAAATTGGGCAAACGCCTGTAGCCTTTCTCAGACTCTTCTAACCTCAGGCGTAAGTTTTGGTAAGAACCGATTAGAGAAAGCTCTACTACCCGCTCCAAAGCTTGTGTACGGTTTTGCGGAACATCCATGGAAACCCCTCCCGCTGGCGAGAGCAAAACGACTAGCAACTCTGTAGCTCCCGCTTGCATAGCTGGCAAAATAGGTGTGTTTGCCATTAGGCCACCATCCCAGTAAAACTTTCCATCCAGTTCTTGCCAAGGAAATACCAGAGGAATGGCAGAAGATGCCATTAGGTGATCAAAAGTAATTTCTGCGTTGGAGAAGAAACGTACCTCTGCCGTACAGATGTCGACAGCTGAGACAAATACTTTTGCGGCAGTCTCCTCCTTGAGATGCGCTAGATCGATATGTTGCATGAGTAAAGAACGTAGAGGAGCTGGATCAGCCACAGGAGAGAGTCTACGGCGTAACAAATCACGGAAGTATTTCCAGAAAGAGATATGCATGATTTTTTTGGACTCGATGTTCTGCCATAGCTCGATGATCTTATCTGCCGACATACCTGAGGCGATGCCAATCGCATTGATAGCCCCCACAGAGGTTCCACACACGATATCTGGTTTGTAGCCGCTCTCTTGTAAATATTTGAATACGCCAGCTTGGTAAGCTCCACGCGCCCCCCCTCCTGAAAGGATCAGAGCTCGCTTTTTTTTTGTCGTTCTAGGCATATTCTTCCAATGATTTCGCGAAAAGATTTTTTAATAGGAAAAAATTGTTTACTATGATAGAATTGCATTGTTTTTTTAATGGTCATTTTTCAGGGAATTGTACGGAGATTACTTCTATGACAGGCTTTCAAATGCCGGGAACACCGTAAAAAGCGAATTTTGTGCGCGAAAACTTTGATGTTATCGCACGCAAATACGATATTTTCAACGATTTGAATAGCTTTTTCCTCCATAGACATTGGAAAAATGCCATCACCCGCATTTTAGACCGTAAGTTCCCTGATTCTTTTGTTTGCCTAGACCTTTGTTGCGGCACAGGCGATATCTCCGTGCGTATCCACAAAAATACGCAAGCGAGTAAGGTTTATTCCGTTGATTTTTCCGAAAATATGCTCGCCATCGCCAGAAACCGCATGCAAACCACTCCCAACTCCGATGTGCGCATTGGAGACGCCACCAATTTACAAGACTTTGCTGATAAAAGCCTAGACGCTGTTACAATTGGTTTTGGCCTGCGCAACGTGGACAACCTACAGAGCACTCTGGATGAAATTATGCGAGTGCTGAAACCGGGTGGCATGTATATCAACCTAGACGTAGGAAAAGTCAAGAACCCATTCATTCGCTTTTTTGCAGACTTTTATTTCTTCAAAATTGTCCCATTCATAGGGTATATACTCTGGGGAAAAAAGAATGAGATGTTTGACTACCTACCTGTTTCTTCCCTACACTACCCTGCCCAAGAAGAACTGCAAGACATTTTACTTGCTGCCGGTTTTACCGATGTTTCCTTTCGCAATTTTGCTTTTGGCAATGTCGCCTTGCATGTCGCGAGCAAACCGCTGGATACCAATCCTAAGGAAACACCATGAAATTCACCGACCAGGGCCTCAGCCCAGAAATCATCCGAGCCATTACAGACTTAGGTTTTACCGAACCTATGCCTATCCAAAAAAAGGCTCTACCCATTCTACTCAATGATCCTGTAGACTTACTTGCAATTGCCCAAACAGGAACCGGAAAAACGGCTGCCTACGCTCTACCGATGATCCAGCTCATCGACACCGACTCGAAAGAAACCCAAGGCATCATCCTCACTCCCACACGTGAACTGTGCGTCCAGGTCAGTAAGGACATTGAAAAATTTGCCAAATACATAGATGGCTTTCGTACACTCGCCGTATATGGTGGTGCCAATATGGAACAACAGATCCGTGCCTTACGCAAAGGTGTACATCTCATCGTGGGTACCCCAGGACGTGTGCACGATTTAATTCGTAAATCACATATCAATATTAGCGGTATCCAAACCCTAACCTTAGATGAAGCTGACGAAATGTTGTCGATGGGATTCAAGGAAGAGCTAGACGCAATTTTAGCGACGACTCCCAAATCACGGCAAACCCTTTTGTTTTCTGCGACGATGCCGGCAGATATTTTACGAATCTCTAAATCGTATATGAAAGACCCGGTGCAGATCCAGGCAGGAAAGCCAAACACCTCGTCTGATAACATCCAGCATACCTACTATATGGTCAAGCATAGCAATAAGTATATGGCTTTGAAGCGTATTGCTGATGTAAACCCCAACATCTATGGTATTGTATTTTGTCGGACACGGGAAGAGACCAAAGAAGTCGCCAGACAACTACTCAGCGACGGGTATCTCGTAGATGCCTTACACGGAGACATTTCGCAACCACAACGTGAGGTTGTGTTGAACAATTTTCGCAATCGCAGTTTAAATTTCCTCGTTGCGACTGATGTAGCGGCTCGTGGTATTGATGTGCAAGACATTACCCACGTGATCAACTTCACCTTACCGGATGATACCGAGACTTATATCCACCGCTGTGGTCGTACCGGGCGAGCTGGTAAAAAAGGTCTTTCGATTGTTCTGGCAACAAACCGGGAGATGAATAAGATCCGCCGGATTGAAAAGGCAACGCGCAAAGAGTTTACCTTTTCTACCCTACCCTCTAACCGTGAAATCTGCAAACAACAGTTATTTCACAGATTGGAGCAAGTAGAAAAAGCGGAGGTCGCAGAAGATGTTTTAGAGCCTTTCTTAGAAGAAATATACGAACGCTTTGCCGATATGGACAAAGAGGCAGTGATCAAACTCTTCATTTCTGCGGAGTTCCAAAAGTTCTTCTCCTACTACCAAAACCACAAAGATAAAAATCTCTCCGAGTCACCTTTTCCAGAGATAAACAAGAAAAAGAAAAAGCGTAAAAAAGACGGCTTTGGCGGGGACAAACGACAGTTTTGGAGCAAACCTAAGGAGAGAAGACGCAAGATCAAGCGTAAGAGCACGGCGAGAAAGTAGAGATTTTTACTTGCAATACTAAATACTGAGCAAAACATCTACTAACTAGATGTTTTGTATATGACTTCAAATGATATTCTCAACCATAAAGTTCCGGGTTATATTGTATTTCTATGCAATCGTTTGCGAGATGTTTCTCTCATTGAACTCAGGCAAGGGTTTGCAAAGGAATATGATACTGTTCTCAATTTCTATCTGGATCGCATGGAAGATTCTATTCATGCAAGAAACATAGATCTAAAGAAGTTTGAGGAAGTGAAATCTCTCTCTAAACAATATGGTGAATATGAAATTCTCTATTCCTTCCGTGAACTCTATGAGATCAAAACAGCTCTGCCGCAAGAGCAAGACTATACTTTAGTCTATGCAAGCGATGATGTAGTCAATTCCTACAACTCTCTCAAAACAGATTTTTACTTAGAAACAAATTCCGGCTGCTTTTGCCAGTGGAATGCAGTTGCCAAATTGTTGGAAATACAAAGGGAACATTTGGCTGAGTATGAATCTGGAAGTTTGCTTTCTTTAGACATTTAACCCCTACTCCGTCCAACAAACAAATGGCTCTTCACCAAGCGTTTCTTGAGCAGCGAATTTTTCACTCTAGTATAGATTAGTCTATTTTACAGCATCCGTATTACTCTGTTGCAACAACCAGGGAATGCTATTTTGAATGGCTATATTCACGGAACTCTCGTTTGATACCGATACCAATGGTCCCCAAAAAAAGAATAACCAACCAACCCAAGTTTGTTCAACCCGACCTAAGTCCATCATCTCTTCTCGTGCATTTCCCTGAGCATCATAAATTGTAGCTTCTACAACAACTGAATCGCTCATGACTCCAGGTATAACTCCAAGAGTTAAAACAGCCAAAGCAAAGGATCTGGCAATATCTTTCTTTTTAAATAAACGCAAAAAGATACAGTTTTTCTTCTCAAAACTTTGGTATTCTGCCTCAGTTCGGAAAGGTTGGTAATATACTGCCCCCTGGAAGCGTTGGCTTACATTTATCTTTGTCAAACGAACCATTCTTTTATAATCTACCACCATACCTCCTAAAGATTCACTAGCAAGACTATCACTCAATTCTAAAGGTCGATAGATTGTTTTCTCATATTCTTTTAATTTGGTTTCGTAGGTAACAACCAAACGTAATGGTTTGGCCAATTGTGGCTTTGTTCCCTCATTGATCTTGGTAACATGATAGGATAGAGTACAATTTAGAGTAAATAAACAAACTAAGAAAGATACATATTTCATACAAACCTCATTATTTTTTTTGCAAAAATTTGGTTTTTGACACATTCTAAACTCACTTCTTTTTTTTTAGATATTTACCAAAGTTGTCTTTGTATTTTGGCAACTGTGGATGTGTAAAATCTTGGTAAATACTCTGTTGTCGATAGCCCTGTTTGCCATTTTCAAAAATATAGATTTTTTCCGAAAATGGACAAACAACGATTCCGACGCCAACTCCTACAGGCATCCATACATTTTGCATTTTTTTTAATTCTGTTGCAAGGCTATACTTAGCAGAAACTATTTCCAGAGCCATGTTAGGAGGAATTGGTAAGAAACTTTCCCAAGAATCTTGCTCTTCCTCTGAGGCAGTGGAATAAGATATATAGGAAACATCTGGAATTTTACGCAAATGCTGTTCTTTTTTCTCTGGATGCTGCAAATGGTATTCACCATTTTCACCATAAACCTCTCCCAGCTTATGCTTTGTGGCCCAATTCATGAAAGATGTGATGAGTTTAGCTGTCAGCTTACTGATCAATCGAATGACTCCCATTTGGATTCTTACCTCCTCCCTATCGTCAAACTCAAGGTGCAATTCCTGATTGAGTGCATGGATCTCTGAAAAGATAGGATGGGTAAGTCCAGACAGCTTTAAGGGAAAGTTACCCTGTTCATAGAACGAGAATCTATGTTCCAAAATTTCTAAAGAGTTCTGCTGTGCCAGTTTTAGTACAACGTCTGGGTTATCTTGTTGCAGCTTTACTAGCTGCAAACCATCCAATGGATAGGAATGCGGCATTCGTAAGAAGATAGGCTGGCTTATTGGCAGTGCAGTTTGCATAATAGTCACGATCGGTATACAAATAAAAAGTATTTCTAAAACTGCAAGTGATTTTTACTTTTCTCTGCAACTTTTTGAACGGATGCCACTCCGCCCAACAAACAAATGACTCTTCACCAAGCGTTCCTTGAACGGAGTAGAAAGAAAACTTAATCTTCCAGTTCTTTGCGTATCACCTTAATGATCGCCTGAGCTAGCTTGCGATAGCGAATGCGTCGTCTACGGGGATACGTGTTGGGTTTGCTGAGTCTGTCTACACAGACGGAGAGCCTATCAAGAAGGCCATCTGAATCGAAATCTACCATGTTAGGGTCAACTAAAGAATAACTTACCAATATTTCCTTAAAGAATTTAGCTAAATGTACGTTAATAAATATATGGAAAAGTATAATAAAAAAATGGAAGAAGAAATGTATTATTTTTCTCGTTCTTTAAATGAGCTTTCGTGCTTTGTTTTGGTATCTCCCTCAGGCTGTGAGCTCATTCTGTGGATTGATATGGTCGGATGAGGGAAGCTCCGATAACTGACCAGCTACTGTACAG
>JBCCIA010000126.1:0-13657 GCA_039028475.1 Spirochaetota bacterium
TCTCTCCATCAGAAAGTATGTTTTCGGTAAATTTCAAACTGGCGCTATCTGCCCATTGCATATCATCGATAAATAGTACTAGTGGATGTTCAGGTGCAGTAAATACTTTTATAAATTCCTTGAATACTAGATTGAAACGGTTTTGTGATTCTGAAGGACCAAGTTCTGCTACAGCAGGTTGTTTTCCAATGATGTACTCTATTTCTGGAATAATGTCAATAATGATCTGTCCGTTATTTCCTACAGCTTGTAGTATGCGAGTTTTCCATATGTCTATTTTATCTTCTGTTTCTGTGAGTAGTTGTCTAATAAGATCTTGAAACGCAAGGATGATGGCACTATAAGGTATGTCTTTTTTGAACTGATCAAATTTACCGCTTATAAAATAGCCTCGCTTTTCTACGACAGGTTTATGGATCTCGTTCACCAGTGCTGATTTACCAATCCCAGAATATCCCTTTACGATCATGAGTTCACGACTACCATTCGAGATACGGTTGAATGACGCTAAGAGTTTCTTAATCTCTTTCTCTCTTCCATAGAGTTTTTGAGGAATCTGAAACTTTTCTGATATATCTCGAGTCGCTAAAGTAAATGTTGTAGATTCCAATTCTCCTACTTTTAGTAATTCCAGACATCTATGAAAATCGTGACAAATCCCATAAGCTCCTTGGTATCTATCCTCAGCTTTTTTATTCATGAGTTTTTGAATGATATTCGAAATAGCTTTTGGAATATTCGGACTATTTTGGTATGCAGTTTTGGGCTCAACAGCTATATGAAAATGTACCATTTCCATGGAATCTTTTGAATAAAATGGCAACTTTCCAGTAAAGAGTTCATAAAGTGTTATTCCTAAAGAATAAAAGTCGGCTCGGTAATCAATACTTCTATTCATCCTTCCTGTTTGTTCGGGGGAGAGGTAGGCGAGGGTTCCTTCTAATTTGTCTGGCGAGGCTATACTTGGATTTTCTCTACTGAGCTTGGTGGATATGCCAAAATCAATTATAGTTATTTCTTTGCTGTTTGTGTTATAGATACTATTTGCAGGTTTGATATCGAGATGGATGATTTCTTGTTGGTGGATATTTTCAATCGCTTGGGAGAGTTTAAGCGCAATTTCAATTTTTTCTTGCAGACCAAACTCTCTTTCTTTTAGGAGTTTCGCCAAGGACTTTCCGTGTGTGTCTTGCATTACTAAAATGGGGCTTTGGTCTTCCATTTTTAATTCTAGTACTTGTACGATGCCAGGAGAATGCGTTCCTTGTAAGACTTCATATTCTTTTTTGACTCTCGCAATGTCTCTTGGTGAAGGGTAGTTCTGTAAAGTCTTTAAGATGACACTAGTATTGTCAGCAAGTCTGTTGGCACGGTAGATTGTGCCTTTCCTATTGTTGTGAAGTGTTTCTTGGATTTCATACCCTGCTATTTGTGTTTTTTGCATCGTTTTGGTTCCCTTAAATTTTTTTAAAGCATTGAGGCAATCGCTAGAATAGGTATAAAAGTATTCTAATTAATTTGCATGTCTATACTTTTATTGATTTTTTTTAAGGGAAGAGTAGAAATAAAGCTAAGATGTTTTTTCCTGAAGTGAGGCTTGCGTTTCACTCCAGGAAAAATAAGATATATTCTATTTTTGCAGAACCAATTTATTCTGTACTAGTTTGTATTTTTTATCCAAATTTGTTCCATCCATCCTAGAGATTTTTTCGATAAGTAGAGGAGATTTGACCTCTAAGGTTACATTTATGTTATTGTCATCAGAACCTTCCGTTTGGGTATAAATCGATTGGAAGTCTTTACCATCAAAGGTGTAGATCTGTAACTCTCCTCCTCCTCGGTTCGATTCGGAAGTGAAGAGTTCGTAGTTACCATCTCCGTCTATGTCTTTAAAGTCCAATGTAATAGAACTCGTATAATCTCTGCTATCACGATAATCTTTTAAAAACATATAGTCTTGTCCCGACTTCATATAAACCTGGGTTCCATTTACTTTATAGTAGGCTTTTTTTGTTTCTCCTGCTTGCTTACTAAGAATAGGTAATTCTTCAATCTTAACGTTACAGACATCAAGCGATTTGTAATTGTGGATATTGATAACTTCATAAAAGCCTTTTTTATATTTCATCTTATCTTGGCATTTCTTGGCAGTATGAGCAAATCTATCTTGAAAGAATGTAGTACTACCTGCTTCGACCCAACCCGAAAAGCAGTTCCAGTTGGTTTCCTGAGACTCATACGTTTGCTCTAAGTGGTAGTATATTTTACCATCGACTCTCGCTTTGGCGATTACAGGAGCATTTTCTCCCTCTTTCGGGTAACCAGCTATGTTATGATATTCACAATTTACGGGATCATCTTCTCTAACTTTTCGTCCGGCGGGACTGTTTAAATACACTGGCTTGTTGTTTGTAATTTCTACAAAGCCTGTAATTTTTTCATTTTTGAAGTCTTTGGCAATGTCTGCTTTGTCCCTAGTATAACCCTTATAGCAATAACCGATTTCGCCGTTCTGGCGTTTGACTTGTATCCAAGTATCGTACTTCGTGTCTATCTTTTGGTTGACATTCCCTTCCAATAGTACTTCCACCTCCTCACCACGTAACATAGAAGCTATGACTTTTGCCGTTAGAGAAGGTTGAGCACGTAGGCGTAGAGAGGTAGCTGTGATGACTGCCGTGATTGGTTGGGCGGGTTTGTGCATGCTGATGAAGGCTTTTTTTTCACGTTCTTCTCGGTAGGAGATGAAACCAGTTTTTTCTCCTGAGCGGACTTTGTACCAAAAGATTCGATTTTTTTTGTTAGAATCTGGAATCTTCCTTGCTATCACCTCTACTTTTGTGTTCTGATCCAAACTGTTGAGAAGGCTACTACGTAAAGAAGGTTTTTGTTGGAGTTTAACGCCATTGGCGATTACAAAAGCAATCCCTATGGCTTTCTCTTTTTTAAGAGATTTACAAGAAAATAGGATAAGCGTTAGGGATAGAAGAACAAGTTGTATGGTTTTCATACTAGTAAGATCAATTTAGAATATATAAAATGACAATTAAAAAAAAGTTTCAGACTTATATGTGTTGTTTTTATATATTTGCTAGTATCTTTTTGGTCCTAAGTAGTTGCAGCAAAGCCAAGAACAATGTTCTATGGTCTATCTTTCCTTTTGAAAACGGTCGTTTTGCCATTTCCTATAATTCTTCCTTTACAAGTGTAAACCACAAAGATGGGCAGATTTTATCTGATTCTGGTTCTTGCCAGACCTGCCACAAACAAGTATATAAGAATTGGTACAATTCACGTCATAGAGTATCCTTTAGCAATAAGCTATATAAAGAGGCTCATTCACGTGAACCTATGCAGTGGTGTTTGAATTGCCACGCTCCGCTACTTTCACAAAAGCAAGAGAGAGTGCAGGCGGAGGATGGGATTTCCTGCATTGTTTGCCATGTGAGAGACAAAAAGGTTTTAGTTCCCGCTTTGCCTGAGAAAAAGCAAGGAACATATACCCATACCTATAAGGTCGTACCTGAATTCAAACAAGCCGAGTTCTGTGCCAATTGCCATCAGTTTAACTTCCCTACTGCAAGTTCAGGTATGCATACCAACCCTATCATTTTTACAGATGTATCTATGCAGAATACTTTTAAAGAGTGGCAGAGTTCTAGCTATTACAAGAAATCAAACTGCCAAACTTGTCACCTCAAACCTTATAGCCAAGAGTCTCATACGTTCCCTGGTGGGCATCATAGGGAAAAAGTTTCAGCGGCTATCCAATTGTATGCAGAGAGAGTCAATGATTATGCAGTTTCAATACAGGTGACTAGTTTAGGCATTGGCCATAATTTTCCAACGGGTGATTTGTTTCGTACACTGCGAATCATCTTTCGTAGTCAAGACAGTTTGGTAGAGGAACTGATTCTCCGACGAACATTTGAAAATATCGAAGAAGACTTGTTAACAAAAGATTCTCCTAATAAACAAATGGTTCTAGATACTACTATTCCTGCTCCTAATTTTGGCGATTATGCTGCGAAGCGTACTTTTGTAATTACCGTTCCTGCAAGTATCCGAGAGCTTAGGTATGAAATGTATATGGATTATTTGAATGGTGTAAACCATATGTTGAGTACGGTGCCGTTAGTAAAAACAAGACCATTGGTGCGGAAGGGTAGGCTAAAGATTCATGTGACTGGCGAATCCAATAAAGGTTGATTGCCGTTATCCTGGATTTAGAAAAGAAGATACTGCTATTCATGGATAGGTATTTTAGAGATTTTTTTGCGACTCACTAGCTGTCGAGAAACTCCACCGTAAAGCGAGTCCTACTGCAAGAAACCAACTTAGAATGAATAGGGGAGTAAGCCATATGTTTTTAATAATATAAAGACCTCGTGTTGATGAGGAACACGAATAGTAGCCAATTTTGTAATTTCTATATAGTAAACAGGAGCCATACCAAAAAGATAGATGTAAGAGAGCTGGTAGTGTACCTGCAACTGATGAGACAATGAAACTGAGTTTTGCTTTTTGCTTAGATGCAATACGCAAACCTAACCATGCCAAACCACCATTCAGCATCCCCAGGAATGCGAGATAGCCTAACACATCTCTCTCGAAGGGGTGTAGTTCCATTAACCAAGAGGTTAACATGCTTAGGAACAGGCAGAAAAAGGTCAAGACTAGGAAGGTGGCATATTGCACTGCGATCCAAGAAGTGAATTTGCGTTGGATCTTTGGGTTCTGGCCATGGGTTGTATAGCGTACGAAGAATTTAACTAAGTAAGGAATGCATAAAAGAGAGATGATTGGAATTAGTATCATAAACTAACGTCTTTTCCTCATAAAAGGAGCCAAAGAGTTATAGAATCTTCCAATCCTTTTGCATACATTCTTTTAGATGATTTGGAACTTCTTTTTGCCTTCTGGGTCGAACGGAGTTCCCTTTACATCAGCTTCTACTGTTACAAAAAAATCGTAGTGCTCAATTTTGGCATTTTGCTCCCGCATCATTTCTTGGGGGGAGTCATCTAATAAAATGTTAAAGCTATCTTGTAAATCTTCACCAGGTTTTATGGTACAGGGGTATTGGAAGTCGCGGCCTATGACTTCGTTGTCCGCATCATCGATTTCTTCTCCTAGTATGATTGGATCTGGAGAGTCTGGTCCATTCTCATCTTCTGCGTATTGAGGCTTCATTTCGGCTATTACACTTGCAGTAATGGAAAGAATTTCGTGTTCTGACGCTGTAGTAAGGGTGAAACGTCCCTTCATAACGGTGTCAGTTATGGGAAATTCATCTTCTACCTCTGTGACTTCTACTTTTACCCCGTCAATGTTGAGAGCACCCTTGACTTTGTCTTTCATCTTATCAAATAATCCCATCTGATCTCCTCGTTTGGTTGTTTTGCTACAGCATAAATTCTCTAGCTTGTGTTTGTCAGTAAGAATTATTCCTGCTCTTTACAATTGTAGAGATTTCTCACTGTTCTTGTTGGTAGGGAAGTAATAGTTTTTTCCGCTCCTCTTGCGATAACTCTTGCAGTTTTCGCATTTTTTGGTGGAAGCAGGTGAAATCTTGTCTGCACTCTTGGAATTTTTTTACAAAAAAGGCTTCCCCTGAGTTATAACGTAATGCACCGATAAAGTCCTCGTTGTTTAGTTGTTTTTTTTGCAGTCTCTCTCTAGAGAAACTTTTAAATCTACTCAACCTTTCGCTGACAGTGTCTTTGAACAATTGTAGCAACTCTTGTTTTTTCTTGTGCTTCTGGGCATCTGTTATCTCAGATTTGTACATTGCATCTAAGAGTTTTGCGGTATGTTTGATTTCTTCGATTACCAGTCTATTTTTTTCTTTTCTTTCGGCTCGTTCTTGCAGGATTGTTTTGGCATTTTCTGTATTCAGTTTTTGGTAGTACAATTCAGTTCCCTTCTCTTCCACAAAGTTTGCATACGATTCGTTGAACAATGCGTCACCATTGAAATATATTGTTCCGTGTGCCATCTCGTGGAAGACTAAAGCAAAGATCTGGTCTTCGTCTCTTTTGATCTGCGTGGAAAATATGGGATCGGAAAACCAGCCCAGAGTGGAGTACCCAGCTGTAATACGTAGACGAGTGTCTAAACCTTGCCTATCAAGTTTTTCTTGTTCTATCTTGGTTTTTTTCAGAGAAAAGTATCCCTTATAGGGTACATCACCAACAATAGGAAACCACCAGGTGTATGGTTTGAATTCTAAGGGATAGGAAGCGGTTACATGCCAGCCAAGTTCTTCTCTATCTAAAGAAACGTAGTAAACAAATCCTCCTTCTGGACTTAGTTTTAGGTGTTTGATGGCAAAAATTCTCGCCTGTGTAACTTTTGTAAGCTTTTGCTTGGTTTCAGCGTCTAATTGATTGGATTGGAGAAGAACACCTATATCCTTTCGCTTACGCATGATATCGAATTGTCCTTTGCCTAGGTGGTAGAAGTAGCCCAGACAATTGTGGAATAAAAATAGAGGTACGATTAGAACGGGGAGCGCTAGAAGTATTTTCTTTCTCATAATACAAGAAAATTGCGAAATGGAAAAAAGGAAACTATCTTTCGCCGTATTTTACTAGGCATTGGCATAAATTATAATTTTGCTGAAGTTACTGTAAAAATGATTGACAGAGCTTTTAAAAAATTATTTACA
The DNA here is from genome assembly GCA_039028475.1 of Spirochaetota bacterium. Classification (GTDB taxonomy): domain Bacteria; phylum Spirochaetota; class Leptospiria; order Leptospirales; family Leptospiraceae; genus JBCCIA01. The sequence goes on from JBCCIA010000126.1 coordinate 6,671, forward strand.
AAAATGAATGAACGCTATGAAATTTTTCATTTATTTGCTTATTTTCTTTTTATTTGTAAGTTGCACAATGAGTTTGTATGCTGAGACGCATCAAATTATCCAGAAGTCAATTTCTATTGATTGGAGTATGCGTAAAAAACTGATTCGCGAATACAAAGATTTACATTATGGAAATAAGGTTAGCTTGGAAAAAGGATTTTTGATGAATCCTACTGTAATTGTTGTACATGCAACTGCAACAAAGACAATGCAGGGAGCTTATAATATTTTTAACCGTACCACCTTACGGGGAAGGCCTGATATCCAAATGGGAGGACGGATGAATGTGTCAGTCCCTTATCTTGTAGATCGAGATGGAACAATCTACCAATTGCACGACGATAGAATTATGGGTAGGCAGTGTATTGGTTTGAATTACTGTAGTATTGGAATTGAAAATGTTGGTGGGATTCCGCAAGCTCCAGTTACAAAAGAGCAAGTCGCGGCGAACGTTTGGTTGATTGCGCACTTAAAGAAAAAATATCCCCAGATTACCTATATGATTGCACATTCAGAATACCGACGTTGTGAAAAGTTGCCTATTTTTATTGAGAAAATGTCTAGCTACCGAACCAAAAAAGTAGACCCTGGTGATTGGTTTATGATTGCGTTGCGTGCCAGATTAAAGAAAAAGAAATTAGATTTCCTTTCCTGCAATTGATGTTTCTTGCACTACACTTGTGGTACAGATCGCCATGATAGGTTTTCCATACCACAGGTGTAGTGTACAATAGTTGTGATTTCGAACTCTTGGAATATCTTACTCGTAAGTAGTCAATTCGTCTAGAGCTGGTTTGACTTCCTTCATGAAAATAGATAGGTCTTCGATCACACTTTCCTTAGGCTGTTGTGCATAATGGAAGATGAGAACTACATACTCAGCAGGAACTTTTTTCCATTGGCTAACAAATTCATCACGAACATCAGAAACACTTCCCGCAATAAAAAGACCAGTTTCCAGCATAGGACCAACACCCGCAGCTCCAGGAAGGTCGTATGGGAAGATACTTTTGTCTTGTCCCTGGAGGGCAGAGTTAAACGGTGCATAGAAATATTTGAACTGCTCACCAGCATAGCGTGAAAGTGCTAGTAGGCCTTCTTCACGTGTTTTCCCCATTTGAGGCCAGCGAACAACGCATTGACTTTGTCCAAATGCCAGAGAGTGTCCTGCTTTTTCGGAGGCTTTTTGGAAGGATTCGGCATGAGCCGCTGCTCGTTTGATAGGTGCAAAATACACTGGAGTGAACCCGCGTTCTGCTGCCCATTCTACCGTTTCGATACTGGAATTACTCGATACGAATACCGGAGGGTGCGGCGAAGTATAGGGTGCCGGAGCAACGGAAATTTCAGCTACGCGTCCGTCTTCACTGATTTCACGAGGAGCACCAAACTTTCTTGTCGCTTCAATCATGGGCCATGCGGAAAAGCCAGAACCTTCCGTATTAGGGATATTCCAACGCTCTGACTTATGACTCAAGCTGTCATCTTTCCATGCTTTGAGGACAAGGTCTACATTTTCTTCAAATACCTTTCGGTTATTGAGATCCTGTTCTGAATGATCTGACATCGTCGCTTTCCCATCAAAATGCTGACCAAGTACGTCAGTCCATCGTGATTGGTACCCACGAGCAAAGCCAACGAAGGAACGGCCGCCACTTAGGTGGTTGATTACTGCGGTTTCTTCTGCTACTCGTAGTGGATCACGGGTTGTCATCACATACCCAAGTGCACCGACTCGGACATTTTTTGTGATAGCTGCCCAGTAAGCATTGAGAATACCTGGATTACTACCCACCTCATATCCCTCTGAATGAAAGTGGTGCTCAACACTGGACACTCCCCAAATCCCCATTTCATCGGCAGCGCGGACAATGTCGTGCCATCCTTGTAGTGTTTCAAAATAACGTTCTCGGTGGCGACCGAGAGGTCTTAGGGCAGCACGCTCCTCTTCGTCTTTTGCTGGTATTACTGGATACATATGAGCTATAACTTTGACCATGGTTCTTAATTCTCCTTTTCTTTCCTTATGATGTGATTTTTAATTTTTATATGCCAATGTAGGTAGAGACGCGATTGCTTCTACCAAATGGGTAATCTGTTTTTTCGTATGAGCTACATTGAGCATGATACGGATACGTTCAGAGTTTCTTGGCACTGCTGGAAACCCTAACCCCTGGACAAGAAATCCTTTCTTTACGAGTGTTGACCAACTTTCAACGACTTTGCCGACGGGTACTGTGAATATGGGAGTGTTCGTTTTACTTTCGGCGAGCGGCAACTCATGGGTATCCGCTAATTCGCAAAAAAGTGCGATTCGTTCTGACAATTGTTCGTGTAAGTTGTGATCATTTTTTATTTTCGTAGCAGCTGCAAGTGCTGATACAATCGTTGCAGGTGTAAGGCCGGTAGTTAATAAGAATATGGGGGAACGTGAACGAATTTTGTTGATCAGTTTACTAGGACCAGCTACCAATCCACCACTACTGGCAAATGATTTACCAAGTGAGCCAATTATAAGAGTACGTGTTGTTGCTGGAATAGGAACTTTGCCTAAAATTCCCCGACCCGGAGCGGCAATTCCTAAAGAATGGCACTCATCTATTAACAATGTGCAATCGTACTGAATAGCTAATTCTGATAATCCAACAACATTTCCAAATGTTCCTTCAGCACTATATACACCTTCTGTTGCAATAATAACTCTTCTGTATTGTGAACGGACTGTAGCAAGCTTGCTTTTCAGAGCTTCGCAATCGTTATGTGGGAAAAAGTCGGTAGTCGCGCCTGCCAATTGTGCTCCCGCTCGAATACTATGGTGGATGTGTTCATCAAATATAACTAAATCACGCGATGAGGAGGCTAAAACCGATAGGGCTACCAAGTTAGCTGTATAACCACTGGATGTGATACAGCATGTTTCTTGCTGACAAATTTCTGCCAGTACTTCTTCGAGTAGACTATGTTCTGGAATCTGAAAAGAAGCGTGACCAGTCAACAGCGATGTGCCATAGTTTTCAATGGCAGATATTGTTTTTGCCACTACACCCTTATCCGTAGTGAGTGCAAAATAGTTTGCACTCACATAAGAATCAAGGTCGCCATCTACGGAACGGGCAAGGTTAGTGAACGGACCTAACGTTTGGCGTGGAAAATCATTTGGCAACTTCCGAAGCCTCGCCTACTGGAAAAAGTTGTTCTCCAAGGTGTCGCTGGCTTCGTGCGCATTCCAATGCACCACGACGAAACTGTTCTCGTGCAGCTTCATCGTTTTCCATCATCGGAAATAGACAGTCTCGGAATGCTTGATCGTGCTCCACGTCGGCAGTCATGTGGGTTGAAAAGTGAATGAGTTCAATTTCAGAAAATCTGGATGACAAACCTACATAAATACGCTTTGCTATCTCAGGAAATACAGACTCCATCCCTCCAGCTATATAAGCAGCTGCTTCAATGAATGACTTTTCTTGGTATGCCTTTTCCAACATCATGATATGACGTTGTGTAGGTAAATTTGGTTCTAATGTTTCAAATTCTTCATCGGTGATTCCTACTTTGCGACCTAAACCACGTAGCAATTCTGTGTGCATAGCTGAGAAATCTCTCTTTTCGAGTTTCTCGGGTCCTCCCAGCTCATCTACTAAATTATCTGCAAGCACAAATAGGGTCAATTTGTTAGGTGCACGGGCAATCAGAAAACCGAGTTGTCTTGGGAACTCGCGTACTAGAATATAGAACGACTCAATGAACCGGCGCAATTCCGCATCGTCCATTTCTTTGAAACGATCAAAAAAACCATACTCCTTCATCAATAGTGCCAAACTTGCGTTTGAACTGAGCATTGCCGTCTCCATTCATACCATATTTTTTGATTTTCTCTAAGACACGGTAAATGGTTGGATCATGATTTTCGGATTCAATATGTCCGGTACCAAATGTCCATCCTAAAGAAAAATCTTGTGCACCATCTTGGGCAAGTTGACGTGCAATGTTGACAATTGTGTAGTCTAAGTTGCCGAAAGACGCATCGTTATAGTAGAATTCGAGGTCTAAAAGAACTCTGCCTTGGTATTGAGTCAAAATAACGAGGTTATCAATTCTTCCATCACCACTATCTGTATAAAAAAGTTGGTGAGTTTCTCCAAGCGAACCTTCTAAAATGCGCTCTTTGAGGTCTTCGACAAGAGCTGCTCTGGTACGTTTGAATGCTATCCATGCATTAATACACTCAAACAGTCTTGCATTGATATCCTCATTGCCACCGCGCCACTCTATAGTCTTTGCGTCTGGATGTGCATTTGCGTAGCGATTGTAAGCATAGCGGAGCTTGCGACGTTTCCCTCCATTGAGGTTGAAGTCTGGTAGTTTGGTGTCTAAGTCCTGCCAAAAACCCGACCTTGTTGCACGAAGACCCATTGCAGAGGTCATCTCCAGGTCATGGTCTCGGACTAAAAATGTACAGTACATTTGACGAAATCTTGCATATTCTATACTTCGTTCAAACAATGCACGTTTTTGATTTGGTGATTCAGTCATAGCTACGCTAAATAGAAGTAGTTGGTCCAATTGGTTAAAACAAATCGTCCAACCTGTATCATGAAATGTGAGAACATACTTTTTGCCTGGACCTTGTGATAAACATAAGAATAGCTCATCTACCTTCCCAAAATGTCCTGCCGCACCTTGGATATCACTCCAATAGCTTACATTTATATCATCAGGTATTTTACCTTTGGATGTCTTAGGTTCAGTAATTGGTTGTATGCTAATAGTCTGTTTCGTACCCATAATATCCTAATAACTGCTTAGTATTGCTTTAAGGTTGGGCTAATATAATAGGGATGATGTTAGAGAATTCGTATTTTTCTTGCTCAGATTTTATCTTCTGGTTGTTGTAGTTTTTTGGTTTTGCGCGCTTTTATCTAACGGTATTTAATACAGGGCTTAGCAGATCGAAACTTTTTTTCTGTGAGATACGTTATGTAGTAGGTTAGAAAAATTATTCATTGAAAAAAAACTCCTTATCTTAATTTCGTAAAAGTTATGAAAGAAACAAGAAAGTCCACAAGAGTTTATCCAAAAGATTTGATAGATTACTCTGCACGTATAAATGTAAATGGTGCATATTATTCTGGAATGTTGGGGAATTTATCAGATACTGGTGTTTGTGTGATACTCCCAGAAAATTTCCCAAAAGAAGAAGGGGTGGAAGTTATTGGAATCGTTCATTATGTTCCCCTCAATGAAAAAATTGAGTTCGCTGGAAAAATTATCTGGACTAAAAATTATTTTTTTCAAAACAAAAGCCGTGTGATGATCGGTGTGCAATTTTTTGAGAAAATCAATAATACATCTCCTTATCCTAATTTCATAAAGGATATGAATGAAACAAGAAAAGACACCCGAGTATACACCAAGGATTTTATAGATTACTCTACACGGATAGAAGTAGGTGGTTCGTATTATGCTGGCATATTGGGTAATATATCTGAAACGGGAATTTGTGTAATACTCCCAGAGAATTTTCCAAAAGAAGAAGGGTTAGAAATTCGTGGCACAGTACATCATGTTGCACTTGACGAAACCATTCAATTTACAGGAAAAACTGTTTGGACTGATGACTATCTGATGGAGAATAAAAGCCGGGTAATGATTGGCGCACGCTTTTCTGAGAAAATTGAGTTACCAGATTATCTCTTTATGCTCAGTGTTGATCTTGATGAATAACAAATAAAAGCCTATTCGGTCAAAGCTGCGAATAGAATTTTGAATCCTTATTCTTTTTTCTATTTGCCCTTTTACAAATTTTCTTCTTACAAATCTTGCATGGATGGTTCGCAAGAAAAAAAGTTTAAAAATTCTTCCTCATAATTAAAGATTTTTTTATTTTTTCCAATCAAATAGATAAGATGGGCAAACGGATTTTTATCATTTTTCTTTTATCTTGTTCTTTCCTTTCTGCCGGAGGTAGCAAAAGAATTATACGTTATTGGGAATCTTACCAAGTGATATTCCAGCGATTGAAGTCAGGCTCTAAGGCTTGGAAAATTGAGTTTAAAGACAAATATTACGGAACAGTTCTAAAAACCGAGGTGTTGTCAAACCATTTGATCAAGTTTGGGGCAATTAAAATGGACAAGCGATCCGTTTTTTTTGTCATTTCTCACAACGGTGGAGACAAGAAAGAGGGAAGTTACAATGTATATATCTACTATAAGGGCGAATACGGCATCTATTCAGGCAAAGTATACGGTTTGAGTGGCCATGATAGCCCTGATTTTTCAGATATAAACCGTGACGGCCAATCAGAGCTTAAAATTTCTAATACTATGTTTACCCAATTTGTAGTAAAGCATAAGAGTCTAGGCCTATGTCATCTCACAGAAGGCAAACATACAGGAATTACCGGTCTCTACCCCAAATACTACAGCTTGAAAGATGGTAACTTTCGTCAGGTGACCTTCAAACCAGAATACTATAAGAATCTCTTACCCTACTTTATCGAAACAGAAAAATGGATGAAAGAAAACAAGGATAAGGTTCTGCATATGGGCTACTTTAAGCACAAACAGAGCTTACGCTTCATCGAAGTAATGCAGTATTACTACTATTTAACCCGTTTGGGGAGTGAAAATCGTGCGCTGGAGCAGATAAAAAAGTCTAATTTGCAGGTGAAGATCCACTCCTGTGAGAAGAAGCGAAATAGCCGTGTACAGTCTCCTACCTTGCCTTTAGTGTCGTTTTTAAAGGTATTTCGACAAGAGGTTCTTTGGGGAGATTGAAAAAAAGTTTACTTTTTTGTAGGAAAAGTATAAAAAGTGTTTGACTATTGGGATGGTTGTCTCATATTGGATTTCCGCACGAGATGCAGTGGCTAAAAACGTTTGAGTGTTTAGTTACCTATTGTATGAGGTGCATGTTCATTTGTAGAATCAAACAAAACGTAAAAAA
>JBCCIA010000127.1:0-13633 GCA_039028475.1 Spirochaetota bacterium
AATAATAATAATTATAAAATAGAAACTTCCACACAATCTTTTTTATTAAAAGTATATTTGGATAAAATGTACAAACATATAGTGTACGAAACCAAGCTATTGCTATATTTAAAACAAGAGAGTTTTCTCACTGCAGCCCCTTTGCCTAATAGACTTGGCAAGTACATCACTACTTACGGGATCACAAACATTGTATTGTTTGAATTCCTATCTGGTACAGAACCAAAAATCAATGAGAATTCTGTAAGCTTAGTAGCTGAAAATTTATCTAGACTCCACATCATCAAACCAAGTAGACGGTATAAGCGAAAAAGTTTTACTGGGATTGAATCTTGTAGATTACTCGCACGAATGCTTCCTATGGTTCCTCCCTACATACAATTTGTTGATTATTTTATTACCTTCACAGAGCTTTTTTTGCCCTTCCAAAAAGTAAAAATACAACAAGGCCTAACTCATGGAGATCTATTTACCAACAACACAGTACTCACTGGAAATGGAAATCTGGCTTTTATTGATTTTGAAAATTCTTCTTTTAGCAATTTACTTTATGATCTAGGCATAGCTATCAATGGATTCTGCTTTTTAAATCATACGATCAATTGGAATCTAGTGAAAGTATTTATAACGAAGTATCTTGAAACGAGTATTTTGAACTACGATGAAAAAGATTTGCTGGGAATCTATATTATAGCAGGTGTGCATGGAATTATTGGATGGCATATAAAATTAATGTTAGAACGTCCTAAAAGCAATGAAAGGCATATTGAACGAATTACATATCTCATCGAAAGGGTAAAGACTCTTTGGTCTAACAGATTGCATATTGAAAGGCAATTAGCTACCATTCTTAAATAGTATACATTCTAGATGATTCGATTCGCGAAAACACCACTTTTTTTGATTCCTATGGTATATTCATGAACTGAACATGTGAACCATAATAACTCTCATACTGTTGCCAAAACGCATCATCGGGATTCCCCTGTAGATTGCATAGACCTTTACGAATCCCTTCGACAAAGTACATCTTAACCTTGCCCTTATTCTTGGCTTGGATCATCCCACGTGGCTTACAGACAAAAAAGTCTTTTACCTGGGCATAGGTAGACTCAGAAATATTGATCTTTCCCTTCTCACCGGAAGACTCCATACGACTAGCCAAATTTACTGTGTCGCCCCAAACATCATAGGCGAATTTTCGATTGCCCACCACTCCAGCGACCAATGGTCCAGTGTGGATACCAATACGCAGTTCCCAATAAGACATTCCCTGTTCTTCTCTCTCTTGTTTCAACTGAGCCATAAACTGGCGGATCGCAAGCGCGGCCAATACGGTATCTACAGCATGCGAAGTGTTTGTTTCTGGAATTCCTCCAACACTCATATAAGCATCACCGATAGTTTTTAATTTTTCCAATTTGTTTTTGTTGATAATAGAATCAAAGTAAGAAAAACAAAAATCCAACTCATTGACAAGTGCTACGGGAGTCATATTCTCCGCAATCTGGGTAAAGCCCACAAAGTCGGTAAATAAAACTGTTGCAGATTTATAAAGAACAGGAACCGCCTTACCGTTTTCTTTGAGTTCAGAGGCAACTTTATCAGGTAAAATGTTACGTAAAAGTTGTTCTGATTTTTTTCGTTCCTTGTCCAACTCTACATATTTCAGACGATGGATCTCCGCTTCCTTCTCTGAACGTTCGACAGCATATTGGATATCGAGATTTTTCAGCATAGAACTCAATTCGTCACTAAATACCTCTTCTTTAATTTTATGGTACAACTTCATATAGGAAAGTGCTTTTTCAAAATCTTTCTTTTTCTCATACAGCTTAGCAAATTCTTTATAAACCTTATAGACTGCCAGCTTATTCCACTCACCCTTCAAACGAGTCAGAGCGTCTTTCAAAAAAGCCTCCGCTTTCTCGATTCGATTAAAAAGTAAGTAGAGCTTGCCAATGTACATCAAAACATAGGCCTGTCTCTCTAAATGATTGATCTGTTCTAAAATTTTGAGCGACTTTTTGTAATTGCGAAAGGCTTTTGTATATTCTTTCTGCTCGACATAGATCAAACCCATTTCTTTGAGAGAATAGGCAACAGAAATAGGTTCTTGGGTACACGCAATGGTACGGGCATGCGATTTGAGAGCGTTTTCATAGTCCCCCATTCCGAAATACACCACTCCCAATTGGCTCGAAATACGAGTGATCCCAGTATTATAGGAAATTTTTTCAAAAAGACGAAGGCTTTGCATATAGTTTTTCTTGGCCTTTTCCAATTCACGCATCTCTAAAAAAACTCCGCCCAGATTGTGTAAGCTCCAAGCAATCCACTTTTCATCCTGCTCTTCTTGGCTAATCTGTAAAACCTTATAGGTATACTCTAAAGATTTACTCAAATTACCTACCTGTGCATTTAGGTGCGAAAGGATATCCCAAGCCGTAGCTCTGCCCTTCTTATCATCGGTTTCATCGAAATATTCTAGGGACTTATGGATACTTTTGAATGCTTCTTCTGTTTCTGTCTTCATCAACTGACAATAGGCAAGGGTACGATAGCACTCTGCAATCGATAAGGTATAGTTACGCCTGAGAGAGATTTTAAGATTTGTTTCTGATATCTGAAGGGAATATTTAAAATCCACCAAGGCTTTTTCCCAGGCAAGTAAATTGAAGAGCCGTAACTTCTCTTCTGACTCATCCCCCTCGCTAAAGTTTTTTAGCTTCTCTTCCGCCATTTGAATTTTTTTTGTATCCATACTAGCTATGTACCAGTATGTATGATAAACATCCTTTAACAATTTACAACCATTTTTCCAGGACAAAACTTGCTCGCAGAACATTCACGAAAATACCTACTTTTAGCAACCATCATGGGCTCTGGAATTGCCTTTGTCGATTCGAGCATTGTCAATGTAATCCTACCCATCCTACAAACTGACTTTAATGCATCTAGTGCAGAAGTGCAATGGATTGTAGAAATTTATACCTTATCCCTGTCATCCCTCTTACTCATTAGTGGGCGCTTAGGAGACCTCTATGGCAGGAATAAAATCTACCTATGGGGAATTGCTTTATTCGCAGTGAGTTCTATTTTATGCGGCCTTTCCCAATCTTTATGGATGTTGGTAGCTTCGCGGTTTTTGCAAGGCATAGGGGGAGCCATGATGATTCCTGGGAGCTTAGCTCTTTTATCAGTGCACTTTCCTCCAGAAGAGCGCGGCACTGCCATTGGCCAATGGTCGGCGTATTCGGGTGTCTTTACAGCGTTAGGCCCTGTCATTGGGGGTTTACTAACAGAATATTTATCTTGGCGTTTTGCCTTTTTTCTAAATATACCCTTTTGCATACTTACCTACTACCTGGTAAAAAACCATGTCCCTGAGACAAAAAGCGAGGAAACCAGTGTTAAAATAGATTATGCCGGTTCCTTTCTATCTATTCTGGTTCCCGCCAGTATTACTTTTGCTTTTTTAGAATACCCCAGGTTAGGTTTCCAACACCCACTATTTTACTTAAACTGTGGAATTGGCGTGGTAGGAGGAATCTTATTCCTTTGGGTCGAAAAAAAAGCACACGAACCAATGCTACCATTAGATCTTTTTTTTGCACGTGACTTCTTTATCCTAAATGTACTAACACTACTACTCTATGCAGGTTTAGGGGGAGCTTTATTCTTCCTTCCTTTTCATTTGATCCAAGTATTGCAATATAGTCCTACACAAGCAGCGGCATCACTCTTTCCTTTTCCCATTTTTTTCTTTATCTTCTCGAGGCTCACAGGAAAGTTTGCCGACAAGTATGGTGTCAAACCTCTACTATTTGTAGGGCCACTGCTAACATCTTTAGGCTTTTTACTCTTATCCTATGTCAATATTAGAAGCTCCTACTTGGAGTCATTCCTTGCACCAATAGCTACCATTGCTATGGGTATGGGAATTACAGTAACTCCTCTAACAACGGCTGTTATGTTATTTGGTTCTGATTCAAAGCGAGGGGTTGTTTCTGGAATCAACAATGCAATTTCTCGCACTGCTGGACTACTGGCAATTGCTATTTTAGGATTAATCTTGTTCTTCTCTTTCCGTGGCCAGTTAGAAAAAGAATTGCCAAACGTTCTCAAACCGCAACAAAGCCAACAAATCATTTCTCAAAGTGAAAAGTTAGCAGCTGTCAAAATACCGAAGTCTTTTTCACAGATCGAAAAAGAACAGGTACAAGAAACTATCTACCATTCCTTTAGCCACTCCTTGCAAATAATTTTACGGATCTGCTTTTTTCTTTCTTTCTTGAGTAGTCTTTTTGCATTGCTCCTTACTCAAAAAAGTAAGACTTAATGGAAACAAGTTTCATTTTTTTTCGAAACCAAATTTCTCTGAAATAATGTATAGGGGTCGGTTCTTAGTCTCACGGTGGATACGTCCCACATACAAACCTAAAATACCAATGGAGATCAACTGGATTCCTCCCATAAAAACTACCGATGTCAACAGAGAAGTCCAACCGTGGCGTACGGATTCGGGGTGCAAAATAGAACTAATAATTGTATACAAAAGTACTAAAAAAGCGGCTCCCGTAATTACGAGACCTAGTTGGATAGAAAGCTGTAAAGGTTTTTCGGAAAAACCAGTGATACCATCAAAGGCAAGACGAAACATCTTCTGCAAAGAGTATTTTGTCTCTCCTGCAAAACGCTCATCCCTCTCATACTCCAAAGCGTACTGCTTAAAACCAACCCAGGAAACCAAACCTCTGATATAACGGCTGCTTTCGCGTAAGCTCTTCAATGCATCAATTGCCTTCCTGTCCATCAAACGAAAGTCTCCAGAGTCTGCAGGAATATCTGTATCGCTCAAATAGCGAATGATGCGATAAAAGATTTTAGCTGTGATGAGTTTGAAAAAGGTTTCCCCTTTACGTTTTTTGCGTTTCCCATAAACGACTGAAAAACCTTCCTGCCACTTTTCTAACATCTGTGGGATAATTTCGGGGGGGTCTTGCAAATCACCGTCAATAACGAGAACGGCATCACCCTCTGCATGATCGATACCTGCTGTAATCGCGATTTGGTGGCCAAAATTCCGTGATAGATCAATGACTCGAATATCATACGTATCATTGTGCAATTGCAGCAAAAGCTCTAACGAACGGTCCGTACTACCATCGTTGACAAAAATTACTTCAAATTTGTAGCGGTCTTGCTGCGCCTGTATGACATGGGATAAACGTCTATAAAACTCATCAATGAGTGTTTCTTCAAAATAAATAGGAACAATAATAGAAACGAGTTGTTTGTCTAGTTTATGCATAGCAACACTTTTCGAAAATAAAAAGAACCATGTGCTACAACCATTCAGCAGTTACGGATTGGTAGATAGCAAGAGAGATGTGATGATTGGCTAAACTTTTGATATATTTTATTTTTGTTTCGGCCGTTTTCTGTTCCCTTAGGTTGAGTTTAAACAAGCTACTGGCCCCTAAATCAAATTTTTCTCGCTCCATACCCTCTAGTTTTTCTGCAACCTCTGCAGCCTTTTTGGCAACGGCAACTTCAGCTCGGGCATTTTCTACACCGGATAGAGCATCTTGCACTTCCGCTCGAATCTTATCTCTCAACAATTTCTCTTTCTGGGAGATTTGTAACAACTTACCTCTGGTTGCACCAAGCTTTCCCTTCTCTTTTCTCCTTTGCAAGGGCAGGCTAAAAATGACCTTAGCCTCTAGATCAGTTCGATTGAACCTTTCGCTCTTTAACTCAGGGGGCAGTTTGATGCCATAGGGGTTGTTTTTATCTTCTAAAACCGGACCACCACTTACATCCTTCGAAGCGGCAACCTCTAGGTCAATCCGGGGTTTCATATTATTTCTGGCAAGTTGTAAATCTAACTCCTTCTTGCCGCGCATAATGGAAATCGCCCTAAGCTCGGGCCTTTTCTTCCAAGCTACTACAATATCTTTTTTAAACTCTTCTAAGGAGATGCTTTTCGTTTGTGGAAAGCGCTCTGGTACTTGCGAAGGTAAAGGAAGTACAACTTCGCTCTTAGGATTTCGGTAAAATAAAGATAACTTGATGGAGGCTTTCTGAAACTCACGCTGCGCTGCTATAAGCTGTGTTTCTCTCTCAAATACAACCCTTTCATTGTCTATCTTTTCCATTCCAGGAAGATAACCCAAATCGACTTTGTCTTGCAGTTGCTGCATACGTTTCTGGGCAATCTCCAATAGGCCTTTTATAACGAGATACTTTTGCCCAGAGGCCACCCACTTCCAATAGCTATGGGCAGAAAGTTGGTAAACTCTAAGACGGGAACCTTCGTAGAACATAATCCCCATCGACTTGCCCAGTCTTGCTTTGCGCAATAGTACACGTCTTCTGTCAATGCCCCTGTCCCGCCAAAGCGGCATACGAACACCGGCTCGGATTTCTCCCCTAGGTCGTGTAAAATACTTACCATCGTAGACAGGAAAGTCTCCTATACCTTTGCGGTAACCAGCAAAAAAACTCATACCCATAAAGGTAACGGGTTGGTCAAATTGGATGTTGTACTTCTCGTTGTCATAGTTTCCCTGTTTCAAAGCTGCATAAGATTTTAACTTCAAATCAAAATTGCCTTGGGAGGATAGAAATTCGTATTCTGCAATTTCAATTTCTTTTTCTGCGGCTATGATTTCAGGGTAATAATTTTCGACAGAAAACAATATACTTTTTAATGTTAGTTCTTTGTTTTTCTTTCCTGTGACAAAGTTAGAATAAGGAAACAACTTTCTGATCTCTCTTTCAAAATCAGAAGTTGCATTCGGTTGAGCTACAACATTTACAATAACGAAGAAAAAGATTACTAGGTATTTACTCATTTGTCCTTCGATTTTTTATCTTTTTTAGGAGTTTTGTTTGGATAATAATGCAATTTCTTTTGGATAGGCGGTTCGTTCATTGGAATCATAGGTGGAAAATCATTAAACCTTCGCCAAATTTCGAAACCAGTACTTACCTGGTTCAGTAAAATCCACCCCTTGGCGCGCACCCCCTGGCGTAAGTATTTTGTGGAAGGCCAAGGCCTTTCGTTATCTGGGACGACTAAGACACGAAACTTTCCTGTTCCATTGTCAGTCACATCTACAAGTCTGACGAATCCACCAAACGTTCCCACCGCAAGTTGTGGATAACCACTCAACTGCAAAGCTGGCCATCCTTGGAACTGTATACGTACGTGGCGGTTTTCTGTAATTAAAGGTATGTCATTCCCCTCGACAAAGAGCTCTACTGCCCTACTTTTTGAATCTGGTATAAGAATCACCAAAGGATCACCTTCCTTCAACTGTGCAGAGTCTTGTATAGCTAAAATTCTCATAATGGTTCCATCACGCGGTGAATATACTTTTTGTAGTTCCTGCCTGGCAATTTTCGTATTAATTTTCTCTAACTCTTCGCGTATTTTGGCCATACTCAACATGGTATATCCGACTTCTGCACGTGTACCATCCAACTTGGCTCTGGCATCAAACTGGTTTTTTCCCATACTCGCAATGGAATTGTCGTAATCACTTTCAGCAATTCTAAGGTTGGCTTTGGCCCTATCATTCTCGGTTCGGGCCTTGGTATAGTATAGTTCGGCTAACTCTAATTTTCTTTTGGAAATAAGACCTTTCTGGAATAGCTTTTTACTCCTTGATAAGTTTTTTTCCGTAGTTACCAGTTCTGCTTTACTGGCATCAAACTTATTTTTGCTAGCAGTAATCTTCTGTCTCGACATTCTCACCTTTGCACTTCCCGCATTTACTGTATTCGTAAGCGAAGAAGAGACAGAACTTAATTTCGAACGGTATGATTTTCTTTGTAACTCAGCTGCTGCCAACCTTTCTTCTGTAGCCTTTTTAATAGCGAGAAGGCGAGATAAATACTTAGGGTCGTTATCAGAGATTTCCACAATAGGGTCGCCTTTTTTAATTCTCGAACCTTCACGCACATGCCACTTGGTAACACGACCTTTGATTGGCGATTCTATATACTGCTGTCTATCCGTCGGAGCATAAGCAACCACTCTCCCCATACCAAAAGAAGTCTGTTGCCAAGGGACAAAGAATAGCATCAATAATATTATGATAAAGAAAAAACCAAATAGATAAGCAATAATACGTACGGATTCAGGAAATTGTACCATCCGATACGAAGAGAAAAAAGTATTCGGATCAGTCGGTGGTAACGGTCTTAAAAACTTAGGTTTCCAAAATTTCACTGCTATTCTCCTTATTCTCTTATTTCCACTTTACCATCTTCGATGACAATGCGATTATTGATCATCTTAAAGTGTGAAACCCTTCTGGTATTGACAATTAAGATAAGCTCTTCTTCCAATAAACTTTCAATCAAACCCTTAGACTTTTCTGGGGTTATTTCATCAATAGAATCATCTAAAATGAGAATCCCAGATGGAACGCATACATCTCTAGCAATTCCGATCAGTTTTTGCTGTTCTGGTAACAGGGGATAACCAGAAGAAGACAGTTCCGTAAACACTCCTTCTTTGAGATTTAACACAGTCTGTGTCAAACCTACCTTTTCCAGGGCAGCTTGGATTTCACCATAAGTCAACTCCATCCTACCGCCTCTGACATTATCCAGGATTGTCCCCTTAAAAATCTCGATTTCTCGCACCAATTTGATCATTGTCCGTAAGGATATAGATTGGATATGGCGAGAATCCTTACCATCAAATAGAATGACACCTTTGCTTGGTTGGATAAAACCAGATAGAAGGTTTAAAAAAATAGCAATGGAGTCAGGACTATCACCTGAAATGGTATAACATTCACCTTTTTGCAGTTGTAAATTTACACTAGCTAGGATATCTTTAGAATCAGCACTATAACTCACTCCTTGGAACTCCACTTTTTCAGGTGTATAATCGAGACTAAATTCTTCCCCTGTATTTTCCAAAATAGGCAAATCGAGTAACTGACCTGTTTTATCCACTGCTGCAAGTAGGTCATAAAAGGTTTCTAAATATTTGCCAATTCCAGAAAAACCATCAAGAACTTTGGCGAGGATCAATTCCGCAGCCACTAATTGTCCGAGAGTTAACTGGTTGACAATCACCAAATACCCACCGATTCCTAACAGAGAGGCATGCCCAAGAGCTTGCAAAAAGAGTCCACCACCATATTGTTTCATCAATACTTTAAAATGTTTGTGTCGGTAAAGAAGATAGTCCTGTGTCAGTATATCTAACTTCTCAGTACCCAAGCGAGAACCTAAGTTAGAGGTAAAAAGATTCGGCCCTCGTGACATGTCTTGTATGAAATGAAAAATATTAAACTTTAATTTAGACTCTTTTAGTACGGTTTCTCCACCAACATTGATCTCTTTTGCCACAAGAAAGAAAAATAAAACCAGAAGTAATATACTATAAAAGAGGAAAAATGGATGGTATATACTAATCAGTAAAAAACCAATGGATGTTGTCAGAATAGCTGCAATACCATCGACAAGCAAAACAGTAACATTTTTCTGTAAAGTGAAGACTTCGAAAAACCTACCTACCAATTCAGGGATATAAGTTTCCTTAGTCTTCTCACTGTCTAGGTGGGTAATGCGATTGCCAATTTCATTGGTAACTCTAACAAACAGCCTACGCTGAACATACTCTATAACTATGCTTTGGAGAATCCTCATTCCCCCAGCAAAAATTAAAAAAACAAACACTACAATTGTCAAAACAACAATAGGTTGCAACAAGGTACCAAAGGCAACGGTGTTGATTAAGGAAGAAATAGCAACAGGGACAATGAGACTGAAAACTCCAATGGCAAGGCCATATAAAATTAGAACCCAAATATCCCTTGTTTCAGGTTTGAGGAATTGGATCAATCTTTCGATATGCGTAAGGGGAGCTTTTTGGTTGTACTTCTTGACAGTATACATCGGCTCCGGTGCAATCCATAAAACTTTTTCATCAGGATTCGCTATCTCTAAGATTCGTACCAACTCGTCTTCAGTTACAAGGCTAGTTTCCATCGAATCTAAGTTTACCAATTCCACTTTATTGCCACGCCTATTTTTCAAGGCAAACCACCCAGATGCAAACTCTTTGCCTTCTTTCTTAAAAAGCAAAGGGGCACCTGGAGAGATGTTTTTAATAGCGTAGCTTAATTCTTTACGAACAAGCAGGACTCTCACCGAGAAGGTTTTGGCCAACTCCATAAAGGTTTCCAAATTGGTTGCAAAGGAAAAGACATTTGATTTGAAACGAGGGTTTTTGACCAGGTCACGCATCTTACTGCGCTCGAAATTGACCCCTATCGATTCAGTTATAAACTCATAAATATGAATGAGAAAATCATCATCTCGGAAAAAAACTTTATTGGGTTGCTTTGCGCTTGGATCCATAGTTTGTCTTTACTTTTTATTTGACTTTAGACATTTCATTTCTGTAAACTTTTTAATCATTATTCTAAAAAAAATCTACAAAAACCTCCGCAAAAGGTCTCTCTTGCTAGTAAGTTACCTTCAGGACACCCATTATGCACCTTATATTGCTATACATTATTTTACTTTTTACTTTCCATTGCACATTTCCGCAACAAAAGACTACAAACATGGGACAACCAACTCCTGCCGAAAAACAATTTTTAGCAGAGGAATTCTTCCAAAGAGGCAAGGAGTTATACCAACAGGGTAATAGCAAACGCGCCCTGCAAGAATTCCAAAAAACGATCCGCCTAAACCCAAAACATGCAATAGCCTATAATAACATTGGTATGCTCAAATTGCAAAATGCCGAATACAGAGAAGCAAAAGATGCATTTGCAAAAGCAGTGCAATTAGACGCAAGGTATGCCAGAGCCTATAATAATCTAGGGGTAATTGCCTTTATGCAAAAAAATTACCAGCTGGCTATCCAACACTACCAACAAGCCATTGCTGCAAAACCACGCTATCCCGAAGCCTATTTCAACCGAGGCTTAGTCTACAAAAACCAAAAACTATACGATAAAGCGATTGCTGACTTTTCAACAGCACTGACTTATAACCCCAATTTTGCCAGAGCTTATACCGATAGAGCCATTGTCAAAGAAATACGCAAAGATTATAGGGGAGCTTTGGCCGATTACAATCTTGCCATCAAAGTCCAGCCAAATAACTCTGCTGCCTACTACAACCGAGCTTTACTGAAAAGCTTTTTCATAGGGGACTATTCTGGAGCTGTTGCTGACTTTGATGTTGCCATTCGCAACAATCCAAACTCTTTCTTAGCCTACAAATACCGTGCCCTTAGTAAGGAAAAACTCAAGGACTACTTAGGAGCTTGCAATGATTTCACAAAATTCAAAAACCTTTTAGGGCGTTCTAGTCTAGACCTCGATGAAAAAATAGATCAGTATTGTAGGTAAGAGTAACTACCTTTTTTTCGGTAGATACTTGTGGTATTCCATTTCCAATGTGTTGATAAGGAAGGTGTAGTATTTTACCTGTGCCTTATCAAACTTCACTTTTTCCAAGGTCTCCCGGTAGTGCTCTGCCATTTGGTTGCGCATCAAAGGGGCTTTGAAATCACTACGGTTGATGATAATCGATGCAGGAAAGTTTTTATTAGGTAGTATATCAGAGGGGATCGCAATCACCACAGAGTTACTCATCAAAGAATATTCGATAGAGGAAGATACCTTATTCAGATCTTCTTCTTTTGCCAACTCAGGTACCTTTCTACGGATGTCGTCTAAGTGTTCGTTGATGCGACTGCGTAAGGTTTTGGGGACAAGGATCTTATCAACAATCTTATTATAATTCTTAGGGAAAACGTAGGAGTCTGCAATCTTAGCGATTTCCAAAGCCCGTTGCTCTTTGGACTGGGCAATCGTATCGGGTGTGTCTTCTTTCTTGGCTGTATCTGTAGCTTCGGTTTGCAACTCTAAGATTTCTTCGTGCGGTTTCTTTTTCTTGGAAGATTCGCCCACACCCTTCTTGCGAAAAAAGCGTGCTCCAAAATACCCGAGTACCACACTCATGAGTAAACCTAGAAATAAGATGAAAAAATTATCACTCGATAGAGAGATGATAAAGGAGAAGAATAACGTTAAGAGACCAATTATAACTCCAGCAGTGACATTGTATTTCGCTTGGAACTCTTCACGCTTTTTACGCTCTAAAGAGTCTTTCTCAAATTTTGTGATATCTTTGTTTAAGCGGTAGAGGTGATCGTCTTTGATCATTTCGTTCAGCTTAGGATCTTTTCTAGCCTTCAAACGTTCTTCGATGAGCTTTGCATACTCAAGTTGCTCTTCATATTCGCTATCGTCGTTGGCAAGCGATGTTAGCTTATGCAAAACACTCGCCAAATAACCCTGATCTACACAGTAGAGAACCTTTCGTCCATCTTCGTTGGTAACTTCATGAACACCAAATTCTTTTATAAGGTGCTCTGATACCGATTGGATGCATTCTTGGATATCTTTATCATCCTTGACGCCAGAACGAAATACTTCTTGGCGGATATCTATCGCGATTAGAGTCAAATCTCTCTTGGTATGCTCCGTAATAAAAGTAGAAAGGTTTTTCTTCAGATTCTTCTGGATAGAATCAAATTTTCTGCCAATCAAGGAGTCCATTTCTTTGATGAGATTGTCTAAAATAGCAATGGATTGGTTGCAGGTCCTTTCGGCTTTTTGCATACTCGTAGATTTCATTCTCTGGAAGGAGAACTGCCGCACCAATTCTACCAAGGCTTTGACCTTTTCTCTGCTTTGCTGCCTATCGGGGGCAGATGCATCGATTTGCTCACGCTTGTAGTCATTGAGCTTACGAATGAACTCGTTATCGCCAGAACTATTGGCTAACTTTTTCAATTGCTGGAGGGTAAACTTTTCAAGTCCATCTGCCTGGGCACGGTAGTGGATGACAGTTTCTGGTTGTTTTTTATAAGAACCATCTTCTTGCAAATCGAGTTCATCTATGATCAGGTGGTAGTTATTCAGAACCTGCTTTAAACGCCCTTTGGTTTTGCCATAATCAACAAAATCCTCGACAAAATCTCTCACAGAAATGTAGGAATGCGGTTTGAAGGCTCTCTTCAAGAGCATAGTAATTTCTGACTCAATAGAACAGAGATGTGGATAGAGCCAAGATTCACCGGATTCGTTTTTATAAAATAAAAAATGTCCAGGACTGCTTTCTTTGACTTCCTTGATCTTCCTCGCTCGATTTGCCAGGATCAAATCAATTACCTTTTTGGAATGCTCAAAACAGGCAGTGCGGTAATTCCGAACATCTACTTCGTGGCCTGTTTGCGGCGAGATGAGTGCGATACGAGCTACTACTTTATTGTTATGGTTGATAAGGAAGGGATAGAGATACACCAAACGCTCTTTACCACCCCCTTCGGAATCGGCAAGTTGCTTCAAAGCAATATTGATAGCCTCTGTAGATTTGGCTTGGATACTTAAATTATTGTATTTTTGTAAGGCTTCTCCTATCTTATCCAGAGTCAACAGTTCTCCTGGATGGATATCTTTTTTAGCCTTTAGACCACGTGCTTCGATTAACTTATGCCGTTCACGTAACTCATCCATCAAGGAGCGAGACGTTGCCGACAAATTTGTCATGCTTTGGGGACTTTTTATAAGGACGGGGG
>JBCCIA010000128.1:0-13513 GCA_039028475.1 Spirochaetota bacterium
CTTCGAAAGAAATTATCTTAAAAGTTTCAGAACCAATGATGAATTTAACTATGAAGGGATATAACATAAATGATAATGAAATGTTTACTCTATACTTCAGTAAGAAACTTAAGAATGTTTTTGAGAGTGATCAAAAATTCAAAAAGTCTCTTATTAAATTGAAGAAAAATGTTGGAAATTTTGAGAAAAGATTTGTAAAATCTATAAAGAAAAATAAAAAATATATTCTTGTTCAATATAAAGGAAGTTTTAAAAAAGAATCTGGTGTAGATATAATATTACGATTAGTTGCTCATACAGATAAAAAAGTTAGAATAGCAGGATTAACTTTTATTTCTAGTGAAGTTCCATTATTATTGTCTGAAAAAGTAAATAAAAAAACCAAACCTAAAAAACTAGCAAAAAAGGTTCGGTAAATGAAATCAGCAGCAATGACATTTGTTCGGGCTGCAATCAGTCCTAAAAAATACTTTTCCGAAGATACAGAAAAACAAATCAATACCTCTATCACAGGAATGGCCATAATCCTTGCAATCGGTACTGCTTTGCTGGTTGCAAGTGCCATGGTAAACTTTAAGGAATTAGAGAGAGCCCGATCGCAAATTGTAGCACATTATGAACAGCATAAAACTATCCCCTTGATATCTAACCCATCTCCCTGGCGACATCTTAGTTTTTCGATTTCCTGGTGTGTGATCTTTGTTGTATTTGCTGGGTTGCGGCATGGAGCTATGGCTCTATTTGGCGATGAAAAGAGAAATTATACCACAGGCTTAGCGATTACGATCAAAGCCATGACACCATTGGTTTTGATCGCTATTTTGCATGGGATAGGTAATAATTTATTTCCATTTTCTCAGCCTATAGAAGCAGGGGATGCAATTATCTATCGATCCTATCTTTTGATTTTTTTGTTTTTCTTTGGCATTGCTTGGGAAGGATATATTAGTATACAGGCGACTATGCTCACATTTGCACAAAATGCGGGTAGGGCAATACTGACTTGGTTTTCCCCGTGGCTAACATGCATTGTATTTTATGCATTCATAAGATTCTTGGCAGGTTAAAGAAAAATAAAAAAATTTCCAAAAAAAAGAAAAAATCGAGAGGATATTTGTCTAAATAGATAAGTGGAGATAACAAATACTATGTTAAAAAATAATTATTTGAAAACAGTTTGTAAGTTTCTTTTATTAGTTCTATTCTATTTCTCTCCTCAATATTTGTTTGCAGAATCTCTTTCTGTACAAAGCCTTGCTTTAGATGAATTTGTACAGGAAGAGATTTTACAATATCACAATACATCTGCTCCCTATAAATTTAATAAAAGTCTTCCCCCTACATTTCCTGGCAATTCCTCACAAACTATCATTGTTGATACAAATTTATTTTTTCAGGAATCTCTAAAGCGTGAGGAGTTTTTGCTATCACAGAACCGTTTACCCCATTTCGAATTTCTTATTTGCCAGACTTTTCGCAAAAGATCTAGACCCGATACAGTTGTTTTTATACCTCCCAGCAACTATGCTTTGTCCCAATCCAGGAATTCTCGAACTCACTTTTTAGTACCTATTGTCTATAGAGTAGACCCACAAAACCCAATGTTGTTTGGAACATTACAAATCTTTCGCTACCGAGAGTTTGTCCCAGCAAAATTACGACGTTATTTAGCTATTTTAACCAATAGTCCGCCATCTTTCAGTCGCATATGCCATAGGAGAAAACCATGCTAGCCAATCGAAAAGAACAAAAATTAAAAACCTTTCCTACTCTTTACCTAGGTAAAGACTACTTCTCTTTTATAAAGCCTACAACTTACTCAATCCTACTGAGTTTTACCTTGCTGTTCGCTTTTCCAATATTTGCTCAGAACTATGATCTAAGTCCGCACAAGAAGACTGTTCAGGATTTTAACTTAACGTTCTTGCCTTCTTCTCTAATGGGAGAGACTGATTTCCAAGCCAAAGCAAGTGCAGATTTACAAAATTTTGAAGCGAATTGGGAGGCAGTGATCAACGTGGAAATTGATACAATAGTAGCCAATGATACATCTGCCGATCCAAATGCAGTTCGCCAAGCATTAGAATTACAAAAAGAAACTATGCGTTCTGAAATGGTGCAGGAAGTAGAGAATTTTATTGCAGAGGAACTGAACAATTATAAGAAAACTTTGCAGGGAGACAGCTTACCTGTACCAGAGTTGGTACCACCTACTTTTCAGACTCAGGATTTGGATTCCACATTTACGCAAGCCGATGAAATGAAGAACCAAAACGAGTGGGAGACAATGGTATCTGGTGGCTTGGATACCTTGCAAAGAAATTGGGAAGCGAATATAAATGCTCAGATTGACTCTCACCTAGCAAATTTTGACCATACCGACGCTTTTACTTCCAAAGCAGAATACGAATCCTACTTGCGCAATGTATTAGAGGCTCAAAAGAAAACAGCAGCAAAAGATTGGCAAAAGCAGGCAGATGCAGCAGTGCAAAGTAGACGAGAGACGTTTGTTGCTTTTTTAGCAGAAAAAAATCTCAAAGAAACTACCAATGATACTACAGAAGATACAAAGACAGGACTCAATGAAACTAGTTCTACAGAACAGGATGCTATCAAACAAATCACCAATGGCGACCCATCACAAATTTGGCAAAAAGCAGAGCAATATATCAAAAATGCTCAATCGAGTTGGTGGAATGATTTCCGCGGACAGGTAAAAGATGGCCAGTACCAATACCAAACTGCAATCGCTAATCTTGATACTGAATATTCCCAACTTGTAGGTGCACTCGATAAGACGGAGAATCAATTTTTAGCCAATATCGATGAAATCAATAGCTATGAAACAAGAGTCTTGGTAGGGATCAGACAAACGACAGATTTATTGCAGGCGTCACTCGAATCGAATGGTATGTTCTATGTAGAAACTTGTGATGGACAACACAATTGCAGTGTAGATAGGGATACTCTGAACCAGGCCGGCACAGAACTTAGCAATTTAATTAGCGATATTCGTAAAGGATTGGATGAAAATGCACCTATTTCAGAATTAACAAAGACCATCACAGACTATTTAGAAGCCCAAAAAATACGTGCAGAGAGGGAACGCGATAAATGGCAAATAGAAATTAGGAAAACTGTCAGTTCGGGAGACTATATCCATGGTACTGCTGTTCCAGCCTCAGGTTCTTACGACCGTTCCACTTGGGCAAATCCAGACAATCGAATTTTACACATCAGCGCACACCCAGCAACATCTTCTGTAGCGAATTACCTCCAGACCAATGACGAAACTGCGATTCGAAGTTATTTGGAAAACAATAAAGGTGAGTGGCGTGTCATAGAAGCTATCAACCGTGGTGGAACTGATATGAGAGGTACCCATAGAAATTATTACAGTGGAGGTTCGTGGGAAGGTGAAAGTAATGTAGGAGAATGGTACAGCCAAGCTGGAAATGGCGCATTTGAGTTTGACGCCTATGTGCACCATCGTTGGAAGTGTAGTTGGGGGAGATGCAAGAACATAATGGGTATGTCACGTTTTTCTGAACCGGATGCAGAAGTTAGAATTTCTTATAATATTTATAACCCAAATGCGGAAATCAACCACGCCAATTGGAGCGGATATACAGACGATATAATTGCTATGTTTAGCAAATGGAAGGATGAGTTGCTTCCAGCAGTCAACCAATGGGAATCCGCAGCTGCCAAATACCGTATCGAATATTCCGAATGGAAACAAGAAGCGGATCAAATCCGTACAGATGCTAAAACTGCTTACGATACCAACCGAACCCAATTGATTGAATCTAGGGACCAATGGCGTGCTAGTATGAAAAAACAGTATCGTCGTGGTAAGAGGAAGTGGTTAGTCATTCGTAAAAGGTTGGCTAAGAAGAAAAAGAGATTTTTGCATAGAAATGGAGAAGGGGGGAAGAAAAATTTTCAAAAGGCTAGCAAGCGTGCCCTTAGAAGACTCTTTAGCAAAATGCCTCGTCAGAAAATGGTTGATGTGAAAAAGGAAATCGCTAAAGCATCGGTTGCTTTACCCAAAGTGACAGAAGAATTTTTGGCTCGCGCCGATAAATCGGTACCTAATTCTGCAGCAGCGAAAACAATACTAGCTGAGTTTCAACAAACGGCACGTGGGATGTTAAACCTAACGGTTGCTCGTAGCCTTCAGGAATCGGCTGAGCGTCTCAGAGATAGACAGATGGAAGAAATTCGCAAGTTGTTGCAAGCGAACCAGTATGAAATGCATGTAGACGGCGAGAACTTGGTCGCTTCTCGAAGTGTAATTAGCGGCAATGTGTACCGTGCACGCGGAGAAGGTTTACGAGCTAGCGATTACGATGATGTGATGATAACGCAATCTTTCAATCGAATTCTTCCTGGGACAGCCGAAATGGTAAGAACAGGTGGCTTGTTGGAAAACTGGGATATGACATCTCTTATGAGTGAGTTTAACGGTAATATGAGAGAAGCAGCTAGCAATAACCAATTGGCGGTTGCAGTAAATGAAGAACTCAAAAGAAACCATGAAGCTCTATTGAGAAATCATGAGCTACGTATTGAAAACATCAAAAAAGGTATCCAATCAGCGATCTATTATAAGAGAAAGAGAAAGAAGGGACTTGGTGGTGTATTGGGAAGTATTGTAGGAGCGATGTTGGGAGGTCTTGATTTAGGCCAAGCGATTACACAAACGACACAGAATTTAGTTTCGAATGCGATTGCTGAGTCGACTGGTCTGCCTGTAGGCTTTATCAGTGGTATGGTAGGGGGGGAGAATATGCAGGATGCTTGGAACAATTATAGCGAAGATACCCTTTGGAGTGAGGTAGATCGGATATCTGGATTCAATGGTTTATCGAGTTTTGTGCGAAACCAACAAGAACAAGATGCACAAAATGATCCACGTTTGGAAGCAAGTGCCAGCTATAACCATGAAGATGGTTTTCAGGCTTCAGTAGATGCAGGTTTTGGTTTTGGTCATATTAGTGGAGATGTACTCGCTTCTGAAGGAAATTATCAAACTAGTTCAAGTGCAGGATTGGAAGCGGGAGGAAATCGCTTTATCACTGAATCAGAGATGAGTTACAATGCTCCAGATGGTTTTCAAACTGCTGGGGGGATAGGCATGGAGTTTGAACTTGCTGGCAATGAATTTGCTGCAAGTGGAACTACTAGTTACTCGAACACAGATGGTTTTGCTGCTTCTTCCCAAGTTCATTTAGATATGCAATTAGGAAGTATCGCACATGTAGATATGGCTAGTGAAACTAGTTATTCGGAACAAGGTGGATTTGATGGATACGTTGCTGGTGGTGCTGGTGTAGATGTTGGGATTGCCAGTGCTGACATGAGTGCTGCAGCTGGGTATAGTGATGGCAATTTTTCCGCACTTGCTGATGCAGGTTTTGATGTCGGAAATGGTTTATTAAGTGCAGACGCAACAGCAGCGGCAATGTATTCCAATGGAAATTTGACAACTGCCGCCGGAGCCGATGCCAGTGCTGGTTGGGGTCTAGCAAATGTTGGCTTAGATGCGGCTGTTACGGCTTCTGAGAATGGCTTTGTTGGCAATGTTGGTGCCGGTATTAGTGCTGGACATGGTTTGCTTGATATTGATATGGATGCTGTTGGTGGCATGCAAAATGGTGAAGCTATCGGGGTACTTACTGGAGATACCCAAGTTGGTTGGGGTTTATTCGAATCCAATATGACTTTAGGCGTTACATTTCTTGGTAATAATTTAAGTATGTTGGGAGGGATTGATCAGGATCTCGCTGGAATCAATTATGGAGGAGCGGAAACAGTAAGTGTGGGAGAAGACGGATTGGACCTGGTGAGTGGCATAGATGTAGATGCTGGTGATGCCGTTCAGGGCAACAGTGCCACTGCTCTGAACATGGACAGAGATGGAAATTTTGCTGGGGCTTTTGATGGAGACATTGACTTTGGCAATGGAGCCTATACTATGGATGGGCGTGGAGTTGCCAGTTACCAAGATGGTGACTTTGAAGCTGCCGGTGAATTTTCACGGAGCTATGGTTATGGTTTTTATACCGAAGATTACCGCGGTGGTGCGGAGTATAGCAATGGCAATTTTTCTGGAGCTGGTGAATATAGTACTTCCAATTTTTGGGGGATGAACCAAACCAATTATAGAGGAGCTGCGGCATACCAGGATGGAAACTTTACTGGAGTCGGCGATTACCACCAGTCAACTTTCTATGGGATGAATGAAACACATGGACAAGGTATGGTCACTTACCAAGAGGGTAATTTTTCGGGAGTGGGTGAGTATAGCCAGTCGTCTTTCTATGGAATGAATGAGTCCAATTCAAGTGGAGCTTTTACAGCAAATCGAGATAGCTTGCATGCTTATGGCCAACAGAGTACCTCTAGTTTATGGGGTTTCAATGAAACCAGTAGCCAGGGAATGGCAAACTATGAAGATAATAACTTCAGTGCTCTTTATGATACCCAGCAATCAAATATGGGAGGACTTACAGGAATGCGTTCGAGCTACGGATTTTTGCTACAGGAAGGGGATGCATTGTTTGGCCAACGTCATGAGGCAAATGGCCCTAGTGGTACTACAGTCCAAGGAGAACTCCCAATGATATACACACAGGAAGATGGTTTTAGAGCAGTTCCAGGAGGTCATGAAGAATTATTTAATAATCTGTTATCACTATAGGTATAAAAAAATAATTGGAGGGATTATGAAACGATTCACAAAAAAAGCCATGATATATATCGTGGCTTTGGGAATATTATTCTTATGGCATTGTGGCCCATCAGAATCTGATACCAAGCAGGCAAATGAGTTGACCCGTAAAGGCTTATTGGCATTGCGAACTGGGAATAAAAAGGAGGCTTTAGCAGCTTTTAAAAAAGCAAATGAACTTCTTCCCAAAAACCCTCGTTATATAAATAATATAGGGGTTGCTCTTATGGAACAGGACAAGCATAAAGAAGCAAAGTCTTATTTCAACCAAGCGGTTCAACTGTCACCGACCTATAGTCGTGCTTATTTTAATATGGGGATCTGCAATACAAAACTTAAAGATTATAAGAGTGCTGTTTTTTCCTATCTTACTGCAGCGCGTATCAACCCATCGGCACCACAGGTGTATTTTAATTTAGCAATTGTATATGAAAAAATGGGTGATAGAAAGAAGGCTATCAAAAGCCTACAGAGATTTTTGGCACTAGCGCCACCTGTTTTGAAAAAAGCTCGTGTAGATGCAAAACAAAAATTAGCTAGTCTAAGCCGAAAGACTCAGCAAAAGTAATTTTGTCCATTTTGCAAATCATATCTACAAATAAGGAGAGGTGGCTTGGATAAGAATAGCCTGTTAAGATCGATTAAATTTTACTACCTAAAAAGCAAGTCCAAATTGAAAAAATTGAATTTACCTAAAAATTCACAGAGTACAATTAAACGTGGCTTACTTTTCCTTTTGCTTCTGATCCTACTTTTTTTCAGCTATCGCATAGTTTCTAAAAAAACGGGATTTAAGATTTCTAAAATATTTCGTTCCAAAACGGATGAAGATATTCTCAATCGAACCTCTATAAAAGTAAATGCCTATCCGGTGGAAGAAAAGAAAGTAAGTTCTAATGTGACTGCTTTAGGTTCTATTGAATATTACGAAAAGGTCGACATTGTTTCTAAAACTTCGGGTAGAATAGAAGGAGTTTTTGTACGCGAGGGACAGATCGTAAAAAAGAAACAATTACTGGTACAGATTGAAAAACTTCAGTTACAACTTGACTTAAAAAAGAACGAATCGCAATTGAATAGTGCTTTGTCTGGCCTAAAGCTCGCCCAAGAAAAATATGATAAAGCTAAAAAACAAGTAGAGATGCGTTTAATAACAATTGATAAAAATGAGACTGAAGTGAAACGATTGAAGGCAGAGTTAGATAGAATTCGGACAACCTACCAAGGTAAAAAAGCTCTTTATAAACGGGATGGAGTGAGTAAGGAAGAATTAGAAAATACGAAAGTTGCTGTCGTAAATTCGGAAGCGAAGTTTTTGTCGGCTAAAAAAGACTTTGAAATTGCACAAATAGGCTATCGACAAAAAGATCTGAAAAAAGTAGGCTTGCAATATTCAGGAAATCGAGAACAGGACTTAGCAGCATATATCGCAGCGAACACTCGGATAGAAAAAGCAGAAGTGAATGCAGCCGCAGCTGGAGTCCAGGCAGCTCAGACTCTAGTGGACTCTACCAAAGTATTGTTAAAGCAGACCGCTATTCGTTCTCCCATTGATGGCATCATTGCTATGCGAAACAAAAATGTGGGAGATTATGTCAACCAGGGAGGAGTTTCCAGTTCGGAACAAGCAATCCTCGCGATAGTTGCGATTCACAAGGTGTATGCGACATTGAATATACGTGAATCGGAACTCAAAGATATAAAAGAGGGATTGAACCTAGAGTTTAGTGTGGATGTGTATCCAGATAAAGTTTTTACAGGCCCAGTCACAATCATAAACCCACTTGTAGATCAAAAAACTCATACTGTGGAAGTAAAGGCACTGATTGGCAATAAAGAAAATTTACTCAAGCCAGGAATGTTTATCAGAGGTAAGATTGTCAATGATCAGTCGCGTGTTGCGATTTTAATTCCTCAAAAGGCTATCATTCCTATCGATGAAAAAAGGGCTGATGTATTTATCATCAATACAAGGGCAAAGCCTAAGACTGTTTTGAAATCGGGGATTCAGATAGGAAAACAATTCGATGATATGATTGAAGTGACCAATGGTTTGAAAACAGGAATGATGATCGCAACAGAAAAGTTTGCTCAGTTAAAGGATGGAACCAAAGTAATACCAAATCTCTCTTCTTCTGGAAAATAAGTTTGAAGCATTTACAGACTTATCTAATCAACCATCCCGTAACGACCATTATGTTTTTTATTTTTATCTCATTAATGGGAGTTATTTCTTTCCAAAAGTTGGAAATCAGTCTTCTGCCTAATTTAGAGTTTCCACGTTTGACCATCATAACCCTTTTTCCCAATGCTGCTCCCAAAGAAGTCGAAAAGTTAGTCACAAAACCGATTTCTGAATCCATTGGAACCGTAAGTGGGATTGAAAAAATAACTTCTGAATCTTACGAGGGCATTTCCTTTGTTATGCTACAGTTTACCTGGGATACAAAAATTGACTTTGCTGCAATGGATGTACGAGAGAAATTAGATCTGATTAAGTCTGTATTGCCTGAAGAAGCAAGAAAATCCGTTGTATCAAAGTTTGACCCTAGCCAAAATTCTATCATTGAAATTGTTGCTACTACCGATTTGCATCCAGGTAAGGGATTGTCTAAAAAAAAGGATTTGCGGTATTTTCTCAAGAACGAAGTAAAAGGTTTTTTGGATAAGATCGATGGGGTTGCCTTGGTGCAATTTTCCGGTGGACATCAGAAAGAAATACAAATTGAGGTAGATGGGAAGCTATTGGGAGCGTATGGTCTATCCCTAAGCGAAATCAAAAACTCTCTCAAAACCTCAAATCTAAACTTTCCAGCGGGAAGCATAGAGGTGGGAACAAAAAATATTTTGATCCGAACCTTTGGAGAATACAAACAGCTCTCAGATATCAATAAAACGATTGTAGGTACAAACCAAGCCGGAGTTCCTATCCCTCTCCATGTTCTTGCAAACGTAAAAGATACCTATAAAGACCGCAAAGGACTCGCCAAGCACAATGGTAAAGAATGTGTCGTGATATCTATTTACAAAGAGGCAGGAAAGAATACAGCCAATGTAGCAGAGAATATCCGTAACGAGTTAGAGAAGGTGAAACAACTATTTCACAAAGAAGTGACATTTGGTATAGTCTACGATGAATCGAGATTTGTAAAGCAATCTATCAGAAATATCTCACGCGAATTGTTTATGGGAGCTTCTTTGGCATTTATATCCTTAATAGTGATCCTGCGTAATTTCCAAAGCCCCTTTATAATTTTAACCATACTTCCAGTTTCCATTTTTACAACTTTTTTATTTCTCTTCTTAAAGAAAATTTCCCTAAATATGATGAGTCTCGGTGGACTATCACTCGGCATTGGGATGTTATTTGACTCAGGGAATGTAATTTTAGCCTCGATTGAAAGGCATATAAAACTTGGAAAGGAGCCAAAAATGGCAGCATTGGAGGGTGCTGCAGAAGTATCAGGTTCTATCACAGCCGCAGTTTTAACGACTACCATTGTTTTTTTGCCGATCATATTTTTAAAAGGAGTTGTAGGGATTGTCTTTGAAGAAATGGCTTTCTCCATTACTATATCCTTACTGGTAAGTCTCTTTGTAGCATTGACATTGATTCCCGTATTATCTTCTCTGCGCCGTGAAAGGAGACAACACAAGGAACGAGGACTGTTTAGAAAGTTCCACTATTTTGAGTTGGTTTTACAGAAAAGATATACCCAGTTTTTAAAAATTATTCTAAAATACTCTAAAACATTTATTTCTATCATTTTTTTGTTATTTTTAGTTTCCCTACTTTTTTTGGGCTTTGTCAAAAAAGAATTTATCCCGAAAGTGGATACGGGTGAATTTACCATTGATTTTGAGAATGCAAAGGGAGCTTCTTTGGCATCCACAACAGAAGCAGTGCAGTATATCGAAGCAAGCCTATTGCAGCATAGGGATATTATAAAACATACCATTTCCTTTATAGGATACGATGAAGAACAGCTATTCAATCGTAAAGGAGGGGATATTGGAACCCATAAGGCTCGGATTAAGGTAATACTCAAAACAGACAGAGATATTTTGACAAAGGACTTCATTGAAATGATCCGCAAGAAGATCATCTTTCGCGATGAAGTGTCAGTGACCTATACTGCAGAAGGAAATATTCTAGCGAATCTTCTTTCCCCTGGAGCTAGGTCTATTTCACTAGATATCAAAGGCAGTGATATTGCTACACTATCATTATTGGGAAAAGAGATTTCAGCTTTACTTGCTAAAATCAATGGAGTGACCGATGTAAAATCAACAATGGGAGAAAAAGCAAAAGAGTATCACATTTACTTCGATGAGGACAAGATCTCCCACTACAACCTTAACCATGAAATTATTTCTTCCCATTTGAAAACTGCAATCAAAGGCTCCCAGGCAACTAAGTTGCGTATTGGGGATGAAGAAATCAATATTTTGCTAAGGTTGCAAGCTGGAGAAAGAGAGAGGATTTCTGACATCCAAAAGATGTTGCTCAAGACTCCTACAGGAGAAAACATATACCTTGCCGAATTGATCCAGATAAAGCAAAAACAGGGCTATAGCTCGATCATCCGTTCTGGACACAATCGTATCAACCGAGTCACAGCCGGGATTCAGGAAGGAGGAGAGAAAAATGATATATACGATAAGCTGGATAGGTTGGTACAAAACGCGAAACTACCACGTGGGTTTTCTTTAGTCTACTCGGGGGAAAAAGAAGAGATTGATAAATCCCTAACAGAACTATCCTATTCGTTTCTTTTAGCTGTCATTCTAATATACATGGTACTTGCTAGTAAGTTTGAGGAATTGCGATTTCCTTTTTTGATGCTAACGACTATCCCTTTAATCGCAATAGGTATCATTCCTACTCTAATATTTACTAATAAGAGTTTGAACATTAGTTCTTTTATTGGGATCATATTGCTTTTAGGGATCGTAGTTGATAATGCTGCTCTATTTTATGAGTATATGGAAATCTTCGAAGAAGAGGGATATTCCGCATATCGTTCTATTTTAAAAAGTGGCAAGGTGGTTTTACGGCCAATTCTCATGAATAATGGAACAACTCTTTTGGGACTTTTGCCAGTTGCTCTAGAGATTGGAGAGGGTACAGAATTCCAATCGCCTATGGCTATTGCAGTTATTAGTGGTTTGTTCACCTCCGTATTTATTTCTCTTTTTCTAATTCCAGCAATCTTCTATTTACTCAGTAAAAAGTCAAAACAACATGCATAAGAAAGTCTTTCACAACCCTATTTTTGTTACCATGTTGGTGTTAGGAACTTTTTTGATGGGAATTATTTCTTTTTGGAATATGCAGTTTTCTGTCCTTCCTCCAACTACCTATCCAGCACTCAGTATTGAGACAGAATACTATGGAGTGGGGCCAGAAAAAATTGAAAAAATCTTAACAAAGCCTATCGAAGAATCGGTAGCTACGATTGGGGGGATCGAGAAGATCTTTTCCTCTTCTGAGGAGGGGAAATCAAAAGTAAATATAGAGTTTGAGAAGGGAACCGATCTGGATATAAAATCTATGGAGATTAGAGACAAGTTAGATTTGATAGCTTCTACCTTTCCTAGAGAGGTTCATAAACCTGTTTTGATAAACTTTGATCCAACACAAAAACCCTTTTTGATCGTTAGCCTTGATAGTAAGCAGTTCACAGATGCAAAATTAGATAAGAAAACAAAAAAAAGTAAGAAAAAGCTATCTCTTTTTGAACTTCGGATCTATGCGGAAAGAGAACTAAAACAACAGATCAAAGGAGTCAAAGGGGTCAGTGAAGTTTTTGTAATAGGGGGAAGGGTAAAGGAAGTGATGATTGCCTGTGATCTACAGTCGATGCTCAGCTACCAAGTTTCGATGGATGACATTACCAAGGTTTTACAAGCTGCTAATATGAATTTTAGTGCGGGAGTGATCAAAGCTGGTGGCAGTGAATACCCTCTGTATATTAAGGGAAGGTTTACCAATTTAAAGAATATAGAGAATACAGTAATTGTCGCCAATCAAAACGGCAGGGTTGTTTATTTAAAAGATGTGGCTACGATCAAAAAAGGTTTTAGAGACCGAACAAATACATCTAGAGTAAATGGAGAAGAAAAAGTAAGTCTTTATATACATAAGACTGTATCTTCTAACTTACTCAAAATGGCAGATGGTGTGGAAACAATCTTAAAAAACAATCTAAGTGAATCGATCACATATGAAATTATTTATAACCAAGCAAAAGTTCTTAAAGATTCACTTACGGATATATTGCTTGCTTTAGGTCTAGGATTTATTCTTCTTACAATCTATTTATTTCTTATTTATAAAACTATACTCGTTCCCGGTATACTACTGGTTCAGTTTTTTGTTCTATTTTTTACATCTTGTTTTATCCAGTATATTTTGGGGATTCACTATGACTTAATCAATCTATCAGCAATCATTATTTCTTTTACTTTTATTGTGTATCTTACCTTTATCCAAAATGAGAAAAAATCTTTTCAGAAAGTGAAAACCATTTTTCACAACTCCAGAAAAGTATTGCTCTCTATTCTCATTATTTATGGAACCCTTTTGCCGGTGATCTTTTTGGATCAAGAAACAAAAGAGATCTACCAAAATATGGTATATACAACTATACTGTACCTGGGCTTATTTTTTCTAGTGTACCATAGCCTAGTACCGCTTATACTTTTCAATGCACAGAAAAAGAAGATAAAGCAAAATAATATTCGTATCCCTTTGGTGCAAATACCAAATAAGAC
>JBCCIA010000129.1:0-13509 GCA_039028475.1 Spirochaetota bacterium
TATATCAATGATTTGGATAGACCATTCTGCCAGTACATGTAAATATTTTAGTTTGCTGGTAATATAATAGAATATGACACTGATAAAAAAATAAAGAACTGAAAAAGGAATGGCGGCTATCGAAGAAGGTTTTGCCAGGAATTTAAAACAGTTATCGGTATTTCGCTTCGTCACAAGTATCACATCCTTTACTATGGCATCTATCGTAGTAGGGTTTTCTTTAGATGACAAAAATCCCTCTTGGCAAGCCGCCATTCCTTTTTCAGTTCTTTATTTTTTTATCAGTGTCATATTCTATTATATTACCAGCAAACTAAAATATTTACATGTACTGGCAGAATGGTCTATCCAAATCATTGATATACCTGTCTTTTATTTTTTTATCATCAGTATGCAAAAATACTACCCGATGAGTGATTTGGACCTTGGCTATTTTTTAGCAATGTCACTTTTAGTGATATTTATTTCACCTACAGGCGTAACTTACTATCCAAAGATTGTGGCTACGTTAGAATGTGCACTTCTCAGTCCCTTCGTTTTACACCAAAGTGGCAGACATCCCTTCCCGGAATGGGTTCCCAGCTATATTACCATTTATTTGTTTGCTGGTATGATCGGTGTATTTCTAGTGGAACGAACCTATCGTATTGCCTATAGATTTTCGCAAGTCATAGAAGAAAAAGAAAAAATGGGCCGCTACTTTTCTCCAGGTGTAATGGAGTATATTTCCAAAGACCGCCAAGCCATAGAGTCACGTTCGCATAATGTGACTGTACTTGTTTCAGATATACGTGGTTTCACTTCCTTATCAGAAAAGTTACAAGCAGAAGAAGTGGTAGATTTACTAAATGAATACTTTGCTGCCATGGTAAAAGTTATCTTCCGATATAACGGAACATTAGACAAATTTATGGGTGATGGCATTCTTGCTTATTTTGGAGCACCTGTAGAACGAGAGGATCATGCTGAGTTAGCAATCGCTTGCGCTAAAGAAATGCAACACGTATTACAGGAACTCAACCAAAAACGAAACCAACGTGGAGAATTAGCATTACAAATAGGCATAGGTTTACACAGCGGGGATGTAATTTTGGGAAATGTAGGTTCGGAATCACGCCAAGAGTTTACCATTATCGGTAATACAGTCAATATAGCTTCCCGTATTGAAAGTCTGACAAAAGAATACCAAACAGAATTATTAATTTCTAAAGATACTTTAGAATCTTCAAAATCTCAGTCAAACTGGCAATCTACTGGAAAATTAAAAATACGCGGGAGAGAAGAACCGTTAGAACTCTTTTATAAGTCATGACAGGCTTATAACATAAAATAACCATCTACTATTGGTAATTTAAAATCCTTTATTGATTGTTTCTATTCCTTCCCACTCGGGTGAAATTCCATGAATTGCGAAGTATTCGGAACGCTTTAGGTAAATTTTTGCAGCTTTGTCTTGGGGGTTTTTTTCTATCACTTTTGTAAAACAACTTTGAGCGGCTTTAAACTCTTTTCTATGGTACAAAGCCGTGCCAAATTCAAAGTCTCTCTTAGTTAACAATTTTAACTCTATTACATCAGGAGAGTTGCCATTTAAAATCTCAATAACTGTAACTGGTTCCTTTTTCCCCTTCACTTTCACAGTATCCACAACTCTAAACTGGTAAATGGTAGGATCTTCCAATTTCTGGAAGCTCAGTTCACTGATAAGGATAGGAGCTTCATACATCCTTGTCAATTTTTCAATTCGAGAAGCTAAATTTACAACATCGCTTATTACAGTACTTTCCATTCTATCAATATCTCCCACAATACCAAGTG
Organism: Spirochaetota bacterium; assembly: GCA_039028475.1. Classification (GTDB taxonomy): domain Bacteria; phylum Spirochaetota; class Leptospiria; order Leptospirales; family Leptospiraceae; genus JBCCIA01. The sequence continues at coordinate 1,819 of JBCCIA010000129.1, forward strand.
TTAACAAACCCGTATGAATCCCTATTCCTATAGTTATTGGCCTCTCCTCTTTTGAAATACGATACTGGTTGTACAATGACAGTTCTTCTAACATCTGGATCGAAGCATTTACGGCATTTTCTGGTTTGTTGGGAAATAATGCCATGATAGCATCTCCGATATATTTATCGATAAAACCATTATTTATTTTGATCTGTGGTACGATTCTTTTCAAATATGCGTTGATAAACTTGAAATTCTCTTCTGAGCTCATTGTTTCAGAGAGGGAAGTAAAATCCCGAATATCACTAAACATTACAGACATTTCTTTTTGTGTTTGATCTCCCAAACGAATCTCTGTGATATCTGACTTTCCTAAATAATCTAAGAATTCTTTAGGAACAAATTTTTGATAAATTTGATTTAGTATTACATTTCTATTAATTTGCAGATAATAATCTACAGCACTCTCCAGTGTATGCAGCAATTCATTGCTTTCTGAGCCTTTTACCACATAGCCAAAAGGGCGAAAATCATTCATAATTTCCATCGGATCTTTGATATCCTGGTAGGCAGAATAAAAAATAATCGGAACGTAGAAGTTTTTTTTCTTAATCTCTGTAAAGGTTTCAAAGCCATTCTTACCTTCCATTTTAATATCAAGAATAACCGCGAATACTTCTCCAGTCATTTGTGCAATTCCATCATTGCCATTAGAACAAAGGTTTAGGTTGTATTTTTTTCCTAGAGTGATTTTAAGGGCAGTCCTAATATTCACATCATCGTCAATAATTAAAATGGTGGGCTTTATCTGCGATTTTTTATTTGCTTCTAGAGAAAGGGAAGATTTAGAAATTTGCGGCAATTGAATCTTGGGATCAGTTTTTATTTCTCTCAATTGATTCCGAAATAATTCTAAATCACTATCCATTTAATATACCCTATAATGTAGATGAAAATGCATTGTCTATAGTCAATAGCAATTCATTTATACTATACTCCCCTTTTATCAAGTACCCAGAATGAGGTAATTCTTGTGCATAAACTCCACTTGCATCACTCCCTGGGTAGGCAGAATGAAAAATAATATTTGTATTAGGATATTGTTTTTTTAATAAAGCAAAAACTTCTATGCCATTTATGAGAGCCATTTTAATATCTAATAAAACTACTTTAATATCATCGCGCATCTTTGACTTGGAATCTTCATAAGAATTGCATATAACAAGCCTATACTCCTTACTAAGAATCAAAGTAAGAGCTTGGATTACTTCTAGATTATCATCAATAATCAGAAGTTCTTTTTTTGTACCATCGTTTGGAGACTTTTGTGCAGGAAGCATGTTTAACAACTTTTTCAATTGATCCAACTTCTGACCCCCTCTCTACTCTTGGTTTAATGGTAATACTACCGTAAATTTTGTACCCTTTTCCAACTCAGATTCGACATTAATTTTGCCGTTATAAAGAGAAACAATTTTTTTTACGACTCCTAAACCTAAGCCTGTCCCCGAATCAGGCTTTGTGGAAAAGAAAGCATCATAAATTTTATTCATATTTTCTGGTGAAATACCAGAGCCGATTTCATTAAAATCAATTTGGTATTTATTATCAATGATTTGACTCATTATTTCAATTTTTCTATTAGAGGATATTTCTAAAAGGGCATCCTTTGCATTCAATACTATATTTTTGAAAATTGACTCGAAATGGGTTTCTAATCCAAGAATTTCACAATTTTTTTCTGTCAGATCAAGGAAAACCTCAATGGAATTGTCAAAGATAACCTGTCGGCATTCTGATACAACACCTTGTAGCACTTGGTTCAAATCTATTTTTGCTTTTCCTACTTGTTCGTTTCCAACCTTAGAATACTCCATGATAAGCTGGGTAATAGATAAACTCCTATGAACTGCTTTACGAATCATTTTGAGACTACTTTCGATCTCCTCTTCGTTTTCAAAAATTACCTTCATATGCTCAAGAGAACTTTTCAGTACTGGTTCTGAAACTTGGTCTTTAATTAAGAGATAAATCTCTTTTAATTTTTCATTATTAATAATATTTATGCTTTCTCGCAATTCACCTTCTTCGTTCCCTAATAAGTGCTGGATGATCAGTTTAGGACCAACCATAGCATTGCGCATTTCATGGGCAAAACCTCCAGCCAGTTGTTTTTCCGTTTTTTCTCTTTCAAGGGAAAGAATTTTTTTATGAGCGTCTTTGAGTTCTCTAGTTCTTTCATGAACCTTTTCTTCTAAGTTAGAATATAATTTTGCATTTTCGAGAGAAATAGCGATCTGAGAAGACAATAATTGGAGAATTTCGAGCCTTTCCGATGTAAAAACCCTACTAATGGAATTATTTTCAAGGTATAAAATTCCGAGTAGATTACCGTGGTGTAAAACTGGTAGAGACAAAACAGACCTAGTCTTATTATGTACAATATATGGATCGGACATATATTTACTATCAGATATAGCGTCTTCTAATACAACCGGCTCTCTGGTAATGGCAACATATTGTATAATAGAAATAGGAAATTGTAAATTTTCTCTTTCTTGCATTGCACCTGAACTTAGAACAGTAACTTTATCATCGCTTAACTCTCCTTGTGCCTCGATCATCCAATTGCCTTCTTTTTCCTGCAATAAAAAACCTTTCTGAGCTCCTGCATTTTCGATTACTATTTGTATCATATTTTTAAATAATTGCTCGATAGCTATTTCTTGTGAAATAGACTGCGAAGCCTTCATAACAGAAACAAGATCCAATGTATTTGAATTCCGTTCTAGACTGGAAAGAGTCGTACCAGTTTGTAAGCTAACACCAGTACTATTCAAATTTCTATTGATGAGTATATGGCCATATTCTTTTTCCATATGTAGAATTTTCGCGCCAGCTCCCCAAAGAACATACAAATGGTAAGATTTGCTTAAAACCATTTGAGTAAGTTCTACATTGCCTTTTTTACGCCAAAAACCTGCAAATAACTCATACGACAAAGCCTCATCATGAAGAAACCCACTTTGCTTTGCATACTTTGTTGCCAGGGTATAGTTATCAATTGCTTTAGCATCTTCTCCAGCAATCTTAGCTCTCTCTGCTTCTACTAAATAGTATTTATGGAGACAGTTTTCTGGGCAATGCTCAGCCCAAGCCTGCATTTTTTTTTGATTGGCAGAGATTTTTTCAAGAATTGTATCTTGGACATTGGGTTCACAACTAGGAAAGTGCAAGAGCTGCACAAGGGAATCATAGAAATGAAATACAACCGTAAAATGAGTGGAGGGTACACCAGCCAAATATTTTTCTGTAGCTGACAATAGTTCAAATGCAATGCTATACTCTTCTAACAAAAAGCTTAAACTAAGTTTATGAAAGTATAAATAAAATAGCGCATTGTTATCATTTGCCTTTTCATGAACAACCAACATCTCAAATTCATCATATATCGTTCCTTTGATAATCCACGGTGTTGGATTTTGCTCTATTAAGTTTGTTAGAGTTTGTAAGAACATCGAGATATAATTGAAAGCTGTTTCTTGCTTGAGCTCTTGGATAGCTTGTGTAAACTTCTTGGTCTCTTCAGCAACTTTTGCCAAACCTACTCCAGAAAAATATGAATTGATATTATAAAATAACCCTGCCCAACTAGCAAATTCAAAATCCCCGACAAGTATACCACCCTGGTAAGAATCAAAAAAAGGTTTCATAGTATTGCTAAGTGGTTCTTTCCAATGGGTAATAAAAACGGTAACATTAAATATTGCATTAGGTCTATGTTCCTCTACCTTTAGTTTGTCAATTAACTTTAAAGCAAGTTGCCCAAATTGGTAGCCGGAATCAATGTCGCCAACAATTCCACACAGGATCAGTCCATAGCAAGAATAGGCGAGCGCAGAGGTTCTTTCATTGCCAAATCGTAACGATAAATCAATCATTTTAAAAATGAGAAGGGGAAAGAGACTAGGAGAAACTTGGTAACTTGCGGAATAAATTGATTCCATGATTTCCATAGCAATAGTCTTTTCTTGCTCATCCATTAAGGGCAAATCGAGCAAATCAGCAGTCGAAACCTGAGAGAGAAGTTTTATAGTTTTTTCAAGTTCTTGTCCAATTTCCTCTTGACTCGGATAAACAGTAAGCTCAATTCCTAAAAAGTCCAATATTTCTAATGCCGCCTCTATCGCCCCCAGAGAATCATGTTGGGCAATCAGGGCTAGAATTTTTATCCGATATGCTTTTGCTCTACCAATCAATGTAATGTCTTTATTTAAGATTGACTTTAATAATATTGTTGTATTTTCAAAACTACCAGAAAGATAAGCTGTTTCAGCAGCTTCTAGATGAGCTTTCATATACAAATGAGAATTCTTGCTTGGACCGAATCTTTGGAGCAATCGCAATGCCTTTTCGGAATAATTATAAGCAGGTGCATAGGCAGCAGAAAGTTTCGCTTTGAAAGATACTGATAAATTTAATTCGATAAGATTAAGAATAGCATCTTCCTCAATGATGAGTTCCATTCCAAGATTCAAATGATTTACAATATCGAATAGTTCTTCTTCTTTATTGTTTTCTTTGTATTTCTCTAGAAGTAGCATTCCTACTTTTAAATGAACTCTTTTCTTTTGTTCTTCTGCAATTTGTAAATAAGCAGCCTGCTGAACTCTATCGTGTAGAAACCTGTATTCTGGAATAATTGTATCACTTTCAGATATAGCAATCCATTTCTCTTGGACCGTATTTGCAGAATTTTTACCAACCAAATTATAGTTTTCACTTATAGGAACAAGAAAACCTTTTTTAAGAGCTTCCCACAACTCAAGAGCTGTTTCATCCAAACCCTTCTCATTTACAATTGCCAGAGTTTTCAAATCAAATTTATTACCAATACAAGCTGCCAATTGTAAAATATACCTAGTGGTTTCCAATAATCTTTGGATTTTTTTTGTCATTAAATCGACAACATTATCAGTTATATTCTGTTTTCGTATTTCTTGTATATCCCACTGCCATTGCTTCTTTTGAAAATCGATTTGCAGTAACTTTTCTTGGTAAAGCATTTTTAAAAATTGATTTAGAAAAAAAGGATTACCCTGGGTTTTGTCAAAACACAATTCAGAAAGAATATTGGTTTCTGATTTTGAATGAGCCAATGTATCTTCTACCAATTGAGAAACTTGGGATAATTGTAACGAACGAAGAGAAAGCAAATTGACTTTTAAACTTTTACTATTGATTTCCTTCATAGTAACAAGTAAAGGATGAGTTTTAGAGACTTCATTATCGCGATAAGCACCAATAACCAAAAGGTTATTGATATTTCTGTCTGTCATAATGATTTCTAACAGATGGAGAGAAGGAAGATCTGCCCATTGTAGGTCATCCAAAAAAATAACAAGTGGGTACTGTCTGAGAGTAAATACTCTCACAAAACTTCGGAATAGTAGATTAAAACGACTTTTCGAATCTTCAAAAGAAATTTCTCGTGCAGGGGGTTGTTTCCCTATAATTAACTCTAACTCAGGAATGACATCAATAATCACTTGTGCATCTATGCCTAGTGCTGCCAGTATATTTTCCTTTAGTATTGATAATTCTTTTTTACTTTCCGTTAAAGTATACCCTATCAGCTCTTGAAAAGCCTGGATAAAGGAAGAGTAAGGAATACTTCGTTTGAATTGATCAAATTTACCACGAATAAAAATCCCCCTTCTTTGTAGGATAGGTTTGTATATCTCTTGGACAAGTGATGTTTTACCAATTCCCGAATAACCGCTGATAAAAATAATTTCTTTTTGCTTGTAACCCACTCTTTCAAAAGAATCCAATAGTATTTTAACTTCTTCTTCGCGGCCATACAACTTTTGAGGGATTTCAAGTCTATCTGGAAGATCATTTTCTCCCAATACAAACTTTTTAACTTCTCCTGAATCTTTTCGGTATTTTTCCAAGCATTGGTGCAAATCAATAGATAAACCAAATGCGCTTTGGTATCTATCTTCAGCCATTTTTGCCATTAATTTGAGAATGATATCAGAAAGAACTTCGGGTATTTCTGGATTCAACTCTTTAGGAGGAATCGGTTGTTTTGTAATATGACAATGGACAAGCTCCATAGCATCTTTGCTTGTAAAAGGTACCTGACCAGTTAACATATGATAAAAGCTAGCTCCCAATGAATACAGATCAGTCCGATAATCCATTGTCCTATTCATACGACCTGTTTGCTCTGGGGACATATAGTTTAATGTCCCCTCTAGTACTTGTAAATTCTGTATATTTGTAGTCTCATACAAAAGTTCAGAGGAGATGCCGAAATCAATAAACTTCACTTTTCCTGATAAAGGATTCCAAATAATATTTCCTGGATTTACATCTTTGTGGATGATTTGTTTTTGGTGTATACCTCCTAGGCTTTCTGAAATGCTGATAGATATGGGAAGGAATTGTTCTACCTCTAATTTGCCATCTATAAGAAAGTTAGCAACAGATTCACCACCAAAATCTTCTAAGACCATAAGTAAACTATTTTGGTAATTCAAAAGGTGATAGGCTTCAATGATACCATCTCCTTGGATATTTTGGGTTATTATAAATTCACGTTTAAACCGTGTCAGCCCTTCTGGTGTTGGAAATTCTTTGTGAAAGTATTTTAAAATATATTTTTTATTTTTATCTTTTTCTTTTGCAAGATAAACTAGTGAATTAGAGCTTTTATACACCTCTTTTTCAATCTCATAGTTTAAAATAGTTTGCATGGCTCGCTCCTAAAGTATATCTGAAACATTTCTTAACTACAATAAAACAACATATATTAGAGGATTATTTTATCAGAAACTATCTTGCTACTATAGCAATAACCTGTTATACTAGTTTTTCGTATAACAGGTTAGAAAGATTTCTCAAATACTGATACTATTTGGAATCAGAGAAGGAATTTGAAACAAGTATGGTACGGGTCGCTCTTTATTTCTCTTTCGAATGGTAGCTTCAATTTGTGCGAGTTCCTCCTGAAAGTCCAAAACTAACTCATTGACATGAGGCTCCGTAAAATAAGGATCTCTGGGATTTGTATCATAATACCCAAAAGTATCATACTGGACCATAGTCAAAAGGTATTCAAATGAGGATTGGTACAAAGAAACATCTAGAGGTGGGTACCACTTTATACAATCCTCTTCTGAATGTATTTGTGTGCTTTTACCAGGAAGTTCATTGTATATAGTACCAGAAACACTGGGAACATATGACATCAATGGATATTGTGCATAGTTTACTGCTGCATGTCCAGGCCCTGCTATGTATATAATTTGTGCAACAATATCAATTAAATAATCCACACTATCAATACGATATGGCTTTTTCGAATCATCAACCTTCTTAAGCCGATCCATCCCTTTGATACTAGCACATTTTGGGGAAACCATTTCATTGATCCACCCCTGCAACTCTGTATCCTCTATAACATCGTTATTATCTTTATAATAGGTCTTTACATAGCCACCTACAAATTTTTTAATAGCTTGCCAAAGTAGTACCGTATCGTCCCTAAATGGAAATTTGGAGAGCGATTCTATAGTGACCCCCCGCAGTGCAAACAAACGATCCGGATTGTTTTCATCAAACCTCCAAGCCTCATGAGCATCTGCGACCATCTTTAGAGTATCTTCGATCGCAGGGCCAACACCTGTAGCAACAGTTCCACCTGGAATTACCAAACTATGAATTGCAGAATTATTAATTTGGATTGTAAACCGAAAATGAGGTTTTAATAGCTTCATCAATGGATGCTTTTCTGACAATTGTCGATTTGCAGCAACAACCATTGGCTCAACAGTAATGTGACAAGCTCCAAAATGTGCTACCGACTCGTGTTGGATCATCTGACAAGTATTTGCTACAAATTTTGCAATCTTCCATTTTAAACCGTTTGGATCATTTGCAGAGGAACAATCATTTGGTGTAAAAATAGGCGTTGTTTCTGGATCAAATTTTTGCTCTAATTGGATTGCAATTGGTTGCATAGCAGCATCGCTAGAAGGATACCCTTCTGGTGGATTTGGGTTCCAATAGAACAATGCGATAGGAGCTGCCATATAACGCTGTTGCCCATGAAACTCTATTGCCTTTGCACCATCTAGCATGGAGTAATCACAAACGTAAAGACGGTTTTGTTCAGCTGCTTTTTTTAAGCTAAGGCTGCTATCTCCTACAACATCCTGAAAGATTTTATCTGTAATGGGAAATTTATCTAAAAGATCAGAAAGGATGACTGTCATTTTTTGACCATTGGCCTCTAATTTTACCCCTTGCAAAAGGGTTGTATTGAAACCACCTATCTGTAGATAGCCAAAATACCAATCTTGCTCCCAGGCTTTCGTATCTTTAGCCATCCAAGGTTTTTGCTCTAACAGTAAGGTCATAGGTTTTGGCAGGCTATCAAAAAGGTTTTCATAGTCCTGTAAATTTTGCGCTTGGACATAATCATTGCCTGGTTCTTCTCGCAGCATTTCATAAATAGTAGATTTTAAAAAAGCAGTGGGGCCACTTTCGAGAAATTCTCCAAATACTTTTTCTAATCCAGTAGCCATTTTTTCGAGGTCTTTAGGTACATCTGTAAGGTTTTTAATGAGTTCATTGATATCTTGAGGAAGTTCTGCTAAACATTTTAAGAACTCTTCTAAGTTTTTGATATCCTTTACCAGGTTTAGGCTCATCTCATTTTCTAATTTCTTATAACTTTCTTTGATCTTAGCAAATTGTTTCAATGATAAATCACCCTTAAGCTCTCGCTCCAATAGGCTTATCACTATATCTTTAAAATTGCGTGCAATGGGAAGAAAAACCTCAACCACCTTTGCTTGGTAATCCAAGGAAAAACCTTCACCGTCAGGAACGCTTGCAGAAAGTGGAACAGGCTCCAAATAAGAAAACATGTAATTGTACTGTGTCCTTGCCAAAGAAAGATCAAATTGTCTTTTTTCTCTCTCCTTTGGATCACTAATATTTTGGGGCAAACAAGGGTAGGGACTTTGACTAGTATTGCTTGGCATGAATAATTCCTCTCTCGATTTTTGATCGTGGACAAAACATATAGGGATTAGATAGCGCAAAACATAAATTTTTGTCTAATGTTATTTTTGTAAATTTAGCAAATTACTGGAGTTAAAATTTCCAATTGATTCTCCAAGGTACGCAAAAATTATTTCCTTACAGCGTTAGCTGCAAGAGTCTATAGTAGTGTTTTCAAACAGGCTCTTATTTGTATTCAATTCCTAAAATCGTTAAGTCATCCGCTCTAGAGGAGCCGTCTTGGAATGACTGTAATTCAGCAAAAGAAGTTTTAATTGTATCTTCTAAACTCTTTTTCCCATTGTCTAGAAGAATAGAATGTAGCCTTTCTTCTCCAAATTCTTCATTTTTATCATTGAATACTTCAAAAATTCCATCAGTAAACAGAAAAAGTCTATCTCCTGGACTAAAACTACACTGAAAAGATTTGTAGGGAGTATCTTTTAAAACTCCAACCATACGGCCTGTTTTCGTCAGTAATTTTAGTTTTGAATCTTGTAACAAAACCCCAGCAGGGTGGCCTGCCGAAGTATATTTTATTGTATGATTCTGGGTATCAATATCAATCACAAAAGCCGTCAAAAGACTTTTGAGAGATTCATAACGAATGATGAATTCATTGTTAAAAATTTCCAACAAGGTTTCTACATTCATGATCACATGCTTCAAGCTATCATAAATGCCTTTAATAGCCATAGTTATCAGTGCAGCTTGAACACCATGCCCTGTAGCATCTGCAATAAAGATTCTATAAGTAATATTATTGATTTTACTTATATTATAGAAATCTCCACCTACCTCAGAAATGGGCAGGTATTTGATTTCAATCAATAGATCTTCAATCATAGAAAAATTCGTATAGAGAGTATTTTCCTGAATCTTCTTCGCAACCATCAAATCATTTTTAATCAACTTAAGACTTTGATCTAATTCCTTAGTCCTGTCGGCTATTTTTTGCTCAAGATTCGCATTCAGATCATTGATATCTAACATCAAGAGTTGCAATTTTTCATTAGAATCTTTTATCATGGTAGTATCATCAAGAACCCCATCTATCCAGTTGACCTCTCCCAGTTCGTTTCTAATGACTGTTGCATTGATCGATACCCAGATCGTATTTTTATTTTTTTTTACAAATTCAACTTGGAAGTTTTTACAGTTGCCTAACTTTTCAATTGATTTTATAAATCGTTCCCTATCTTGTGCATTTTTAAAAAAATCCAATAAGGAATGACTATTTAATTCTTCCGAAGAACTAAAGCCAAGAATATCCGTAAGAGTTGGATTGCATTCGATAAATAGGCAATCCTTAGAACCTTTTAAGCGAAAAACTCCTACATTCAAATTATTGAGCAAAGTGCGATGCTGTTTTTCCTGAGCCTTAACAGTATTTACAAGAAGAGCATTTTGGTTGATCTGGAAATAATAATCTACAGCACTCTCTATGGTATGTAAAAGCTCATTCCCCGCTCCCCCTTTGATTACGTAACCAAAGGGACTGTAATTATTGATTATTTCCATGGGACTTTTTATATCTTGGTATGCTGAGTAAAATATAATTGGCAGATATATATCTTTCTTTTTGATCTCTTTGAATGTTTCAAACCCATTCTTGCCTTCCATTTTTATATCAAGGATCACTGCAAAGACTCCAGGGCCTGTCTTGGCGATACCCTCGTTCCCATTGGCACAAAGAACAACGTTGAACTTTTTCCCAAGTGTAATGGAAAGAGATTCTCGAACAAGAGCATCGTCATCGATGATCAAAATCGTTGGTTTTGTTTCTGTCTCAGGATTTTTAGAAAAAGAGAATGGATTGTCCGTCCGAGGGGTTCCTGGGAGTATTTTTGAATTTTTCAGAATATTTTTAAAATTGTCTTCCATGGCCGAGATAATAAAGAAAACCAGATACTTTGCTAAAGAGTTGTTTTATGCTAGAAAAATGAGAACAAACCGTCAAGAATAAATTCAATGTGATAATAGTGTTTTTCATTCTATCAATACAATGAAAACTGCTTACTTCTCTATAGAAAAAGTTCATTCCGATAAAAAACGTTCTAACAGAAAAATGCTAGTACAGAAGCATTCTATTATGTCCAAATGAACAAGAGAAATATAGTGATGTCAGTGAAAATGTTCCAGTCCATTCACCCTAAGAAAAATTATAAACTTCAAGCACAATACCACAAGTAAAAACATCTTCGTTTCCACTTCTCACATATGTACAAATATGATTAGGATGGCAATACCACACAAGAAATTGGTAAAATAGTACATATAGTTCGGATGAGAATAATTTTCGAGAAAAAACTGTTGCAAATGGCATCCTTTTGTGTCATAAGGTCTAAATTCTCTTAGATGTAGAAGTATATCAACTCATCCTTCTCTCTCAATTTCACACTGCTGGAACTCGCAACAGCGTATCCTCTAGGCAATATAAACACCACCAAGTATAAAATGGATCAGACTAGAGGAAAATTTGAAATTTTAACTGAGCCAGAGACTTTTACAAAATTTGTGATTACTTTGTGCAATGCATAGTTAAAATTCAAAAAAATGCACTCTCCAGAGAGCCATTTATGGGTTTTCATAGATAAAAACCAGAATTCTACTCATTTGTATGAAAAAATA
>JBCCIA010000130.1:0-13374 GCA_039028475.1 Spirochaetota bacterium
ATACTGTTAAATGTGCGGTTTGAAGTGAAGCATGACAAATTTTTCATTGAAAAATATATGTGCCGAAAGGAGAATTGCTGTAAATCAGATCTAAAGGAATGTTTGGCCATGAAAGAAGTTTTTTATGAAGAAGAAGACTGTATTGTCTATTGGGATTCTAGCAACAACTGGATATATACCGATTGGCGGAATATTCCCAAAGTGGAAACTGTGAAAAAAGGCTGTGCCGAAATTCTAACCCTACTGCAACAAAAATCCTGTTCCAAAATTCTCAATGACAATCAAAATGTCACAGGCGCGTGGAGTGGTGCTGCCAAATGGGTTGCTGAAGAGTGGTTCCCTCTTGCAATACAATCTGGTTTGCAAAAATTCGCATGGATCCAATCACCACATTCTGCCCTGAGTCAAATGAATGCCAGTCATTCGGAAAGAGAAGATGAGAACGATGTTATAAAATTGTTTTTAGATGCAAAGGAAGCAGAGAACTGGCTGAAATCTTAAAGAAGAAATAAAACAGTGTGAAGAATTACAGCGAAAATCGATCTATTCTAAAGAGTGACCAGTTCTCCCATATATTGGATTCCAAAGTTTGTATAAGAGCCTGTCTAAAAACACTACTACAGGCTCTTGCAGCTTACCTTTGGTTAAAGAATATGTTTATTTTAAGATACGCTGTAAAAAGCAAATTTTCGGTAGACTGATTTGCAACTAGACGAAATTCGAACAAAAGCAGAAGAATGTGGTTTTGACTTATGTGGAATGGCAGAGGCAAAGGTGCCAGAAGCAGATAAGCAAAATATACACGCCTGGATTGCCAAGCATTTCTACGGTGACATGCACTGGTACCCAGAACGCAACCATATCCGCTTAGACTTTGCCAACTTAGGCTTTATACCCAAATCATTGATTGCCCTTGCCTGCCGTTACAAAGACTCCGGGTATGACAGTTTTGTTCAGCAAAAGCAAATCAAGATTTCTTCTTACGCGTTAGGAAAGGACTACCACAAAGTTTTGCGCCGTAAAGCCAAACCTCTACTGCGGTGGTTGCAAGAAAAAAATCCGAAGGCAAAGTTTCGCCAAAGTGTCGATAGTTTGCCTGTACCAGAAAAAGTTTTAGCTCGGGAAGCTGGCCTCGGTTGGATTGGCAAAAATACCAACCTCATCCACCCGAAACAGGGTTCTTTTTTCTTTCTCTCTTTGGTTTTGACAGATTTAGAATTGCAAGCTACGACAAAACCTATTACAGATCGCTGCGGCAAATGCCGAGCCTGCCTAGACGCTTGTCCCACCCAAGCCTTACAACCGTACCAAATCGATGCGCGTAAATGCATTTCCTACCTTACCATCGAGTCCCAACAAGACGTGCCAAAAAACTTGCAGGGAAAATTAGAAAACTGGATTTATGGTTGCGATATATGCCAAGAGGTTTGTCCATGGAACCGACCGGTCCGACCTGGCTCAGAGCGGGCTATCTATACAGAAGAAAAAGACTTTTTGATAGGGGAAGCCTGGAACAAGCTAGATAAAGAAAATTTGGCTTCTATCTCAGAACAGGATTTCACAGAATTGAGCCAAGAGTCAGCAATCAGCAGAATTAGCTATGAAAGATTCCAAAGAAACATTCGCAACTCGTAAATACCGACAAGCACTTCTCTCTTGGTATGCACACAACAAACGTTCCCTGCCGTTTCGCAAAGCTAAAAATCCATATCATATTTGGGTAAGCGAAGTCATGCTACAACAAACACGCGTTGCAGCAATGCTTGATTCCTATACTGCATTTATCAAACGTTTTCCCAATATAGACAGCTTAGCAAAAGCTAGTGAAGAGGAGGTGGTTCGCTATTGGAAGGGTTTAGGCTATTACAGCCGTGCCCTAAACCTACGCAAAGGAGCCATCCAAGTGCTCAGCCAGTACAATGGCAAATTTCCCAAAACATTAGCAGAGGCTTTAAAAATACCAGGAGTAGGTCCCTATACGGCAAGGGCTGTTCTTTCGATAGCCTATGACATACCAGTTGCTGTTTTAGACGGAAATGTAAAGCGAGTCTTGTCACGCCTATTTGCCTATCCAAAAGCCATAAACGCATCTTCCTCACAAAAAGAATTGCAAGAATTAGCCGATTATGCCCTAGCCGAACAAAGCCCCGGAGATTACAACCAAGCGATCATGGAACTGGGAGCCTTAGTTTGTGTGCCAAATCCAAATTGCCTTCTATGTCCGGTACGGTCTTACTGCAAAGCCTTGGCAAACGACGTACCAACGAACTTCCCCAAACAAACCGAGAAAAAAAACAAGAAAAATATTATCCTTACCTTTTATTTCTTACAACAGGGGAACTCAGTCGTTGTTACCAAAGACAAACAAAGGAAATTTTTCAAAACCATCTACAGTTTGCCATTTGCGACAAGCGATGCAAAAAGCAGGGAAATCCCGAGTTATTTGCAGAAAGTTCTCGCAAGTAAGAAACAAAAAAAGCTTTTAGTAAATGACATCAAACACGGTATTACGAATCATAAAATCCGAGTCGAAGCTTATAGAATTATTTTTAGCAATAGAGATAGGAAGCTTTTGCAAGACTTAGATTGCAAATGGGTCTCTCTAGAGAATTTAGAAGAAGAATTTCCCTCCTCTATTGCGAAAAAACTTATGAAATATGCAGCATAACCTAGGACAATAGCCATGAATTTAATACGCTCCACCCAAGACTTAGTAACAATCTTACGACAAGAAAAAGAGATCTTAGAAATTACCGAGGAGGTAGACCCTGATCAAGAGCTTGCCGAAATCCAAAGGAGAGTCGTGGCCAAAAAAGGTCCAGCTCTGTTATTCCACAATGTCAAAGGGTCTTCCTTTCCTGTAGCCACAAACCTGTATGGCTCAGAGCGTAGGATCAATTTGGCATTTGGCAAAAGACCCCTACAACTGGTAGAGCAAATTGCCGAAACTGCACAAAATCTCATGCCTCCCGATTTTAAGAAAATATGGCAGAGTAGAAACCTTGCCTGGGAAGCATTACGGGTAGGAACGAAAAAGCAAAAAAAAGCTGCCGTGCTAGCTGGAGAAACGAAGGAAGTCGACTTACACCAATTGCCCGCCTTAAAATCCTGGCCTGAGGACGGTGGTCGTTTTATCACTTTGCCACTGGTCTACACACAGAGTCCTATTTCCGGCAAAGGCAATCTGGGTATGTACCGCATACAGATCCATGACAGAACAACCACTGGTATGCACATCCAAATCCATAGGGGTGGCGGCTTCCACCACTTCGAAGCCAAACAAAAGAACATGGCTCTACCAGCCCACATCTATGTAGGTGGCCCTCCAGCACTCACTTTAGCGGCGATTGCTCCTATGCCAGAAGAAATGAGTGAGCTAGTCATAGCCTCGTTGCTGCTAGGAGAAAAGCTACGGCTCTACCGCAACCCACAGGTTTCCCCCCTGCCGATTGTCGCAGATGCCGACTTTCTCCTTGTCGGTGAAATACCAGCAGAAGAAATGCGAGCAGAGGGACCCTTTGGCGACCATTACGGCTACTACGCCCTACAGCACGATTATCCCGTATTTCGTACCAAACGAATGTTCCACCGCCAAGGAGCCATATGGCCAGCTACCGTTGTGGGGAGACCGCCACAAGAAGATCATTATATCGCAGAATACTTACAGGACTTACTCTCTCCGATGTTTCCACTTGTCATGCCCAAAGTTGTATCGGTTTGGGCGTACGAAGAATCAGGCGTACATACCTTAGCAGCAGCTGTAGTACGAGAGAGATACCACAAAGAGGCCTTTACAGCAGCACTACGAATTTTAGGGGAAGGGCACCTATCCCTATCCAAATGCTTATTTGTCACCAACAAGGAATGCAATTTAAAAGATTTTACCAGCACCTTTGTTACTATCTTGGAACGAGCCAATCTTGCTACAGATCTGCATATTTTTGCCAACGTATCGCAGGACACGCTAGACTATACCAGCAAACAGGTCAACAAAGGCAGTAAAATGCTTCTTTTAGGCATAGGTGAGAAAAAGAATGAACTGAAAACCGACTTTAGCGGAAGATTTGTATCCCCGAGCTTTTCCAAACCAATTGTATTTTGCCCAGGAGTTCTACTTGTACAAGGAGATTCCTATAGCAGCAGCAATGCCCTTGCGGAAGTATTGCTACAAGAACAAGCAATCGAAGGCTTTCAAATGGTATTTCTCGTGGACAATTCCCAAGAGGCCAGCAAATCTGCGCATGATTTTTTGTGGCATATCTTTACTCGCTTCGAACCCGCTGGCGACATCTATGCAAAGTATTCTGTACAAAAGAATCATATCGCTTACAGGAACCCGATAGTAATCGATTGCCGTTTAAAAGACTGGTTTCCTAAGGTACTGCAAGAGGATCAAACAGTTGTAGAACGTGTAGAACAGCGTTTTGGCAAGCTCATAGCCTCGCTTTAGAGGGTAAGAGTAAAAAATAAAAATTTGTTTGGCAATAGATCCACCGCAAAATAGTTTACTATAAAAACACAGAAAAAGCGTAACATCTAACTATGTACTTAGGAAAATCTATTATATCGTATATCCCGCCAGAAACCATTCCAGTAATGATCCTCATCCTATCTATCATTACCCTAACCATTATTCTAGAGAGAATGATTTACTTCTGGAACCTAAAACCTATCCATATTG
This sequence comes from Spirochaetota bacterium, assembly GCA_039028475.1. GTDB lineage: Bacteria > Spirochaetota > Leptospiria > Leptospirales > Leptospiraceae > JBCCIA01. The sequence goes on from JBCCIA010000130.1 coordinate 4,682, forward strand.
ATAGGATTCGCGAAGTGCGCAACGCCTTAAAAACGAGTGATTTAGAAAAAGCTATCGGCTTATTGGACAGACAGGGAAAGAATCCTACTGCGAAAGTGGTAATTACTGGTATAGAAGCAAAAAAAATGGGAGATAGCAGTATCCGCGAAGAAATGGAAACCCAAGGCTACCGGCAAATCCACAAAATGGAACGTTTCTTAACTGGATTAGGAACCATTGCAACCATATCACCCTTAATGGGGGTTCTGGGAACAGTAGTCGGGATGATACGATCTTTCGAAATGGGAACAGGAACCAAATCTGCAGAAGTAGGTATCAGTGAAGCTCTCATCACTACAGCAATGGGTTTGAGTGTAGCCATCCCCGCCTATATTTTCTACAACTACCTGGTACGCAAAAAAGAAGATAAAATCACAGAAATGGAAAATGTTACCCAACAACTTCTACCTATTATCGAATCTGGCAAAGAAGCATGAAATTTCGCCGTACCACGAAGACATTTGATCGTATTGATATAACATCTCTTATAGATGTTATTTCTTTTTTAGTCATATACTTTCTCATTAATGCCACCCTTGAAAAAGCATCCTCGATAAAAATAGAACTCCCACGTTCCAGTACCCGTGTTGCCCGACAAAAAAAGAACAAAGATCTAATTATAACAGTCAATAAGGAAGGGAGAATTTATCTGAACCGAGACACCAAGCCAGTCACTCTAGAACAACTACCTGGCAAGATCAATATCTTTCTAGGCAATGAAAAAGACAAAAAAGGCATGCGTAGTGGCAAAGTTGTTATACGCGGTGATAAAGGTTCTGACTACCAAACCATTGTCAAAGTGATTGATAAGGTCAATGAAGCTGGTGTCAAAAGATTCAATCTATCTATGATCAAAGGTGCAGGTAAAAAGTAACCTCCGAAAAACCTAAGTCGTTATCCGTTTGAACCAACAAAATTATTTAAAACTATCCGCAGCCTGTTTACTTTTCCTCCTCCTCTTTTTACTGGGACCTATCAGTCGGTTATTTTCCAAACGCGGAGACTTTATGGGAAAGACCATCGAAGTCATTGAGTTTAAAGGAAATATAAACACCGATGCTGACGAAATCTACGATAATATCCAGATGCGTAAGGGAGATATCCTAACCGATAAGCTCATCAACAATGACCTGAAAGCATTGTTTGCAACCGATTTCTTCTTTCATATAGATATCCAAGCAGAAAAGATCTCTGAGGAAACCATCAAAATCATTTTTGAACTCAAAGAACGGCCACGTGTAGACGAAATCGAGTTCATCGGAGCTGATGAAGTTTTTCCTTCCGACATCCGTGACAAAATGCCACTCAAAGAAGGAGAGGTACTTACCCCTTCGCGTGTCACAATTACCAGAGACCTGATCTTAAAAAAATACAAAGACGAAGGTTTCTTTCATGCCTATATCAAACACGAAGTAGGTAAAATTGATCCAGAGACCAACCTAGTCAAGGTAAAGTTCATCATTGACGAAGGTGATGAGATTCCTATTTCCAAAATCAATATCATTGGAACTAAAAATATCGATGCTGCCGAACTTTTAGGCTTCTTAGAACTAAAAGAGGAAGGCATTATCGAATCGGGAAGCTTCAAAGAAGCATCCTTTGAAACGGATAAACAAAAAATCGTAGCCTTCTTAAAGTCAAAAGGCCACTTAGACGCCGAACTAGACGAAGACGGAACCGGCTGGGAAATTCGTTGGCGCGACCCCAGTAAAAAAGACAAGCGGGTGATCATCGTCAATTTTAAAATCCAAGAAGGCGACGTCTACTACTACAATGGCTATCTCACCGAACACGACAGAATCTTAGACAACAACCAAGTGCCTATCTTTTTGAATAAAGAAGAAAACAAGGATACCATTGAAAGCTACCAAAACGGAGAAATCACTTTCCAGCAATACCAAAAAGAATTACAACCTATCTATCCCGTAGAGCAGTTAGAAAAATTGTACGAGTTTTCCGATGGGGATGTGGGTGAAATTTTTGACGAACTCAAAATGATGCGCGATAGGCAAATGATAAACGAACTCTATAGCAGTAGAGGGTACCTCTATGCCCAGGTTACCTTAGATAGAACCATGATAGAGTTAACACCAGAAGACCTAGAGAGATACGAAGCTTGTGCCGCTCCCAAGATGACACCTGCAAATTGTGAAGAAATGAAAAAAAGATTCCATCTCGAGGAGTTAAAAGAAATTCTTGCGGAGAATCCAGGCTATCTAGGCCGTAAATACGTACATGTCGGTTTTAACATCAAAGAAAACCATCTGGGCTATATTGAAAACATCATCATCAAAGGAAATAAAAAGACCCTGGACAAGGTAATCAGACGCGAACTCTTATTCAAACCAGGCGATCTATTCAATTCAGCACTTATCAACCGCTCCCGAGAACGCGTCTTCAACTTGGGATATTTCAAAGAGGTAAACCTGAGTTATAGACCTGGTTCCGATGAATCCAAAATCAACGTAATCATCGATGTTATTGAACAACCCACAGGAACTATTTCTATGGGGGGCGGTTATGGAACGATCTCAGGTTTCTCTATTTTTACCGAATTGGGAGAAAACAACTTAAACGGTACCGGGCAAAGGATCTCTGGTAGGTTGGAGTTTGGACCTTTCCGCAAACTATTTCAACTGAGTTGGACAGAACCTTGGCTCTATGACAAACCCTGGGCCTTAACCCTAAGTATGTTTTATAGCACGCAAACCATTCCCGTACCTGCGACAACCATTACAGATACCACAAGCCAGGCGTCTATTAAGGAGAGTGCTTCCTACGAAAGAACTTCTTTAGGTGTCTCTGTCGGGATTAGCCATCGCTTCTGGATAAACTGGTCACACTTTCACATCTACTCGCCGAGCTTTTACCAGTCTGCCAATCCTACCTCTCTAGTAGACGATGCGATTCGCTCGGAAGTAAGCCGTGGTTGGAGTTTTCGCTCCGAGGTAACCAATGGAATAGCATACGATAGCCGTGATAATGTATTCAACTCTACGCGTGGTATCAATGCATCTTTTTCTTTGACCAATGCGGGACAAGCCTTAGGAGGGCAGTCACATTTCAACCGTTATACATTTCTGGGCGAATACTACCACACTTGGTTTGACTATACCTTCGGTGGCTTTTTCCGCAATAATAAGCTCCGCAAATGGAATGTAGTGCAACAATTTCGTACCTATGATATACTGACCTATGAAAAACCACCGTATTACAACCGTCCAGACGGTGACCCAATTAATAATTTGGTATTCAACACACGGGAACGCGAGAAACAAAATAACCCTTATATCCAACAGCGTGACCTGCAGTTTATTGGTGGTTATGAATACTTACGTGGTTGGGATTTCCAAGATGAACTCTATCCTAGAGAGTGGTGGGATGGTTCCAACCACCGTTTGATTTTCAATACAGAACTGCGTTTTCCTATCGAACCTTCCCTGCTATGGTTTGTGGTATTTTTGGATGCTGGCATCATGTATGAAGAAGCCAACCGCTGGACTGGCGTAAAACGAGAGGCAGCAGACGAGTATGATAGAATTGTTTTTGAGTCAAGAGTGAACGGCTACCGCAATAACCCTGTAGAACAGTACTACATAGAAAACTACTACCCTTCCTCTATCACCAAACGCCCTGAAGACCCTTTTGCAGCCGAGAGTCCAAACAGACTCACTCTGAAAGGATCGAATTTTGCTTTGGATAAATTTAAATATTCCTGGGGTTTTGGTTTACGGATCCAAATTCCTGTTTTGCCGCTACGTCTATTTTTTGCCCAAAAACTTAGGTACACGGGAGATTACCGTCACCCCTTTACTACCTACGATAGAAGCAAAAACTTCCGCTTCGTTTTTGGTATTGGAGATCAAAGGTTTTAATATGTTAGAAGGATACTTTCGCAAAATGACTTATGAAGGTCTGCAACCTGTGACCTATTTTTTTCGTTATGCAACATATGCAAGCAAGACAGCACAAAAAGCAGAGGCTACGCTACACACAGCAGAATTTAGCCTAAACTCTCTCTTAGGCAAAAAAATAAAACTACAATTGTCAGGAGAGATTCGCTGTGTAGACTGTGGGCGTAAAACCAAGAAGAGTTTTAACCAAGGCTCTTGCTATTCCTGCTTTACAAAATTGGCCAAAAACGATATGTGCATTTTAAGACCCAATACCTGCCACTACAACGAAGGCACCTGTAGAGAGCCAGAATGGGGTGAAAAGAATTGTATGCAAAAACATACGGTTTATCTTGCCAACACGAGTGGCTTAAAAGTAGGGATTACCAAGGAAAAACCAGTAGCAAACCGTTGGGTCGACCAAGGAGCCATGTTTGCTTTACCCATCTTAGAAGTAGAAAGTCGTAAAAAGGCAGGAGATGTAGAGGCACAAATTGCTAGGTTTGTTTCTGACAAAACCTCTTGGCAAAAAATGATTTCAACAGACTCATCAGAATGTGATCTAAAAGCGGATCGTAAGAACTTATTGACAAAAGCAGAAGTTACAGAAAAGCCTCTGAGCCGTGCGAAGCAAGTCAACATCACCTACCCTATCTTGGAATACCCAGGTAAAAAGAAATCCTACAAACCAGAGAAAAATGGCCCCATAGAAGATGTTCTCGTAGGGGTCAAAGGCCAGTACCTATTGTTTAAAAATGGTGTGCTGAATGTAAGGTCTTACTCTGGCTACCATTTCCAATTTGAGTGGGAATAGGAGAATATCATATGCAAAACTTTGAAACTAGACTTAGCGGCGGTCACCCCAACTCTCTAGGCAATACGGTAGAAGTTGTGGAGGAAGTGTTATACCAACCTTCTCTTTTTCAGGAATTATTCGATTGCTACCAAAGCAAAGATGAGGTAGTTCGCTTACGAGTGTCGAATGCTATGAAGCGCATTTGCAAGGAAAATAAAGAAATACTTATTCCATACATAGATGCACTCATAGGCGACATCGCCAAAATAAACCAAGCCTCTACGCAGTGGACTTTGGCTCAGCTTTTTCTAAGTTTAGAAAAAGATATGTCTAGCAAACAGATGACCCAGGCAAAAAAAATTGTCAAAAACAATCTAGCTAAGCACAACGATTGGATTGTCTTGAACGCAAGTATGGATACACTTGGCAAGTGGAGTAAAAAAGACGCAAAGCTCAAACACTGGCTAGAGCCGCATTTGCAGAGGCTGCAAAACGATAGCAGAAAGTCTGTAGCAAACAGAGCACAAAAACTCCTCAAACAACTCTAATTTCACTATAGCAATAGCGGCTTCTATGAAACGTTTTGTCTTTAAAATATTCTTTGCAATAGATTGTCTGGGAATTTGTTTTGGTGTGTACTTACTAGGATTAGGTTTGTGGAATAAAGATAAACATGGTCCCTGGGATATTTTAGTTGTCACTGGGGGGCTTATCGTAGTGGTTTTTCTTGTTTTTGCGTGCCTAACTTTTCTTCTCTACTATTTTCTAGTAGAGAAGAAAAGTTAGGTATTTAACCTGCCTGCAAACTAGTGATCATATCCTTAATACGAGCGACTCCCTTATCGATGGCTTCCTGTCCTAAAGCGTAAGATAAGCGAATCCCATTGTCGTCACCAAAGGCACTGCCAGGGACAACGGCAACTTCGCTTTTTTCGAGGAGGTGCTGACAGAAGATCTTACTTTTAGAAGTTTCCTCTGTCCCCTGTAGCAATTTCGCAAAACCTGGGAAACTGTACACTTCGCTAATATTAGGAAAAACATAAAAAGCTCCCTGCGGTGTGTTACAATCGACGCCAGGTATGGCATTCAAGGCAGCAACAATCTTCTTACGTCTATCGTCAAACGCCACCCGCATCGTTTCCACGCAGGCCTGGTCTCCGCGTAAGGCAGCTTCTGCAGCAGCTTGCGAAATAGAGGTCGGATTGGAAGTAGATTGGCTCTGCACCTTGCTCATAGCTTTGATAATATCAGCATTGCCAGCTCCATAACCAATCCGCCAACCTGTCATCGAATAGGCCTTGGAAACTCCATTGGCCACAAAGGTTCTCGCCTGCAACTCAGGAGAAAGCATGGCGGGGTTAGAAAACTCAAAACCATCATAGACAATCTTTTCATAAATATCATCGCTGAAGATGAGGATCTCGTGTTGCAGTAAGATTTGGCACAACTCTTCGACCTGCTTTTTGGGATAGGCAGCTCCGGTTGGATTGGACGGAGAGTTGAACATAAAAACTTTTGTTTTGTCCGTGATAGCACCTTTTAGTTGCTCTGGAGTAATTTGAAAGTTATTCTTAGCATGTGTATTGACGATCACTGGTACGCCTTCGGCGAGTTTTACAATATCAGCATAGCTTACCCAATAAGGAGCGGGGATGATTACCTCATCGCCAGGATTTAACGTAGCCATAAAAAAGTTATAGATAACTTGCTTTCCGCCTACTCCTACAATAATATTGCTGCGATCATAGGTTAAGTTGTTATCTTGGGCAAACTTTTCAATGATTGCATCTTTCAAGGAAGGGATTCCGCCTACAGGAGTATACTTAGTCTTTCCCGCATCCATTGCCTCTTTTGCAGCATTTTTGATATGCTCCGGTGTATCAAAATCAGGCTCCCCCGCTCCAAATCCAATCACATCTTTGCCCTCTGCACGCAAAGCCGCTGCTTTTGCCGTAATCGCCAAAGTGGGAGAAGGTTGGATCACATCCAATCGTTTAGCTTTCAATATCATTGCTGTTCCTTTTATGCTTCTTGCAATTCACCTTCGAGGTTCTCTTTAAACTGATCGTAGGTATAAATTTCATATTCATAACCTTGTTCCGTTAGAAAAAGCTGTCTATTTTGACCAAATCTTTCTTCACTTGTATCACGAGAAATCAACGAATAAAACACTGCTGTATTATTGTCTTTTTTTGGCCGCAAAACACGTCCCAGTCTTTGGGCTTCTTCTTGCCGCGAACCAAATGTTCCCGATACTTGGATGGCAATATTTGCGTCGGGAAGGTCAATGGAAAAGTTTGCTACCTTACTCACAACAAGGGAGTTTATCTGTCCGGTTCGAAACGCGTTGTAAAGTTCTTGCCGCTCTCCTAATGGGGTCTTTCCTGTAATCAAAGGAATTTTAAATGTTTTCGAGATGAGTTCTAATTGGTCAATGTATTGGCCAATGATGAGGATATTAGCTCCTGGATGCTTTTTCATCAAAAGTTCGATGGCACGCATTTTTTCAGGATTCTCGGAAGCCAGACGGAATTTTTCTCTGTCATCAGAAACAGAGTAGCGCATACGTAGCTCATCCTCCATAGAAACACGAATTTCTACACATTTGGCTTCGGCAATCCATGACTTCTGTTCCAATTCCTTCCAAGGGACATCATACTTTTTTGGACCAATAAGACTAAAAACGTCTTCTTCCAAACCATCTTCTCGTACCAATGTTGCAGTCAATCCAAGCCGCCTTTTCGCCTGCAACTCAGAAGTCATACGGAAAACGGGAGCGGGTAGCAAATGTACCTCATCGTAAACGATTAGACCCCAATTGTTTGCACTGAAAATATGAAAGTGGGTAAAGTCATTGCCCTTTTTCTTTCTATGCGTTAAGATATTGTAGGTAGCAATGGTAATAGGCTTGATTTCTTTCGTCTCTCCCGAATATTCGCCGATATCCTCAGGGGGAATATCCGTTTTATCCAAAATCTCATTTTTCCACTGGCGGATAGAGAGGGTATTGGTTACCAAAATCAGCGTTTCGGCGCCAATAATCTGCATAACACCTATTCCTACGATGGTCTTGCCAGCACCGCAGGGAAGAACAACGACTCCTGAGCCACCTTCGTTGGTACCACCGGCATGAAATACCTCTACAGAGGCCCTTTGGTAATCACGCATACCAAACTTACGACCACCACTGATAACTGGACTGAGATTGAAGCCATACTTATTGCCTTCGTCATAACCAGCGAGGTCTTCTACGGGAAAACCTATCTTAATCAAGGCCTGTTTGATGTGACCACGGTAGTCTTTTTTCACCAAAATTTTATCAGGACTGACACGTTCTTCTATGTATTGCTGGATTGCTCTGTGCGCGCCAATTTCTTGGATAAAACCCTTTTCATTGGAAATAATGGCAAGTTCCCCTGCTTCGTCTTTGATCAATTTGACCTTTCCATATCTACTAATCTGTTCTTTGATTTCATTGATTACATTCTTAGGAACAGAGTAACGGGCAAATTTCTCCATTCCTTCGACGATTTCTTCCGCACTCATTTTTACCGAGGCAGCGTTCCACAAAGACAGGGACGAAATTCTATAGGTATGCAAGTATTCTGGACTTTTTTCGAGTTCCGCAAAACGCGATACAAAATTCCGGCAATCCTCAAAATCTGGATTGTCTACTTCCACAAGCATTGTTTTATCACTTTGGACAATTAAAGGTTTACTCATATTTTTTATTATTTCCCCTAAAAAAAGCAATCATAGATTGCTCAAGTCTATGGTTTTGTCAAGAAGAAATTAGACATAAGATTTTTCTGGATTCACCCCTTGGTAGGCATAAACTTGCTTCCTTAGCCAAGGGCAGAATCAACTAAAGAAAAATAAACATCTAAGAGAACAACATACAAAAAATATATGTCCAAAAAAAATCAAAAAAAGACATAAACAAACATATAGACCTCATAAATAAC
>JBCCIA010000131.1:0-13365 GCA_039028475.1 Spirochaetota bacterium
CTCTGTCTTCTCCCCTTCTCTCTCCTAAAAATGACTTGCTTCTTCTAAAGAGGGATATTCTCATAATAATATCTCTCTTTAGGAGAGGTTCTTGGAAAAGGTAGCAACAAATCTATGGATCAAACGATTGTAATGTTTCAGAATAGACTGCTGAAGATGCAGAAGCATATCGGTAGGTGGGCGAAAAAGAACCATATCACATGCTATCGGATTTACGAAAGAGATGTTCCTGGTTTTCCCTTTTCTATCGATTGGTACGAAGACAAACTGTATCTATCTGTCTTTTTGGACAAAAAGAACTACCTGGAAGATAGCGAAGAGAGAAACCAACTCTTAGCAGAGACCTTTAGCATGGAAACCAGTCAGATCTACGAACGAATCCGCGAAAGGCAGAAGGGAAATTCCCAATATGAGAAATTGTCTGACTCCCAGGCCTTTTTTGAAGTAGAGGAAAACGAATTGCGTTTCTTGGTAAACCTAACCGACTATCTCGATACGGGTCTATTCTTAGACCACCGTATAACGCGAAAATTGGTCAAGGAGAATGCCGAGGAAAAGGATGTCCTCAACCTCTTTGCATACACAGGATCGTTTAGCGTCTACGCTGCCGCTGGCAGTGCTAAGTCAGTCACAACCGTTGATCTATCCAATACCTATTTGGACTGGGCAGAAGAGAACATGCAGAGAAATAGTTTTATTGGCCCGCAGTTCCATTTTTACAAAGAAGATGTGCTCTATTTTCTCAAGAAACACGCACCTCGCTCGTTCGATCTTATCGTTTTGGACCCACCTACATTTTCTCACAGTAAGGGAATGAAATACGACTTTGATGTGCAAAGAGACCATGCCTCTGTAGTCAGCCAATGCCTACGTTTGCTGCGACCAGGAGGAATGCTGTTTTTTGCCACCAATTTCCGTAAGTTCAAGCCAGACTTTACAGATGTGGCAGCAGCTTCCTGCAAAGAGATTACCAAGCAGACCCTAACAAAAGACTTTACCGGCAGAGCCCCGCATAGAAGTTTTCTTTTACACGCGCTTTGACTCCTTAACAAAGGTGAGAATTTTACTAGCCAAATCCTTTGCTCCTAATAGTTGTTCGACATGGAAGGGATAGCGATAGCCCCAGTTTTTTGTATCGGGGGTTCCTGGTACGTTGATACGGTGTTTTGTTGGATTTGCTAAAATATCTAGGTCTGACTCTGCATCGTGGAAGCTGTTAAAGCCTTCTTCCAAGATAAAATCTTGCAAGAGGTTGATGGAAAAAATACTATTGGTTTGCAGTGAAAATTTTAGCATTGCTTCTAGTAGTTGTCCTTTAGAAAACTCCCCGTGCAAGCCTAGCAACTCTTGCAAAGCATGCCTATCATTGTCGTCTCCTTCTTCCCACCAAGCCGTAGCTATAGACGTATCGTGTACGGATAGAGTAGAAACTGCATTTTTCCTATAACCGCCAGCACCAATGTACGAGCCGTCTTCAAACGAGCGCGTCCAGCGAATCACATCGATACCAATGAGTTGTTTGTGGTGGATGGTGTCGCGAACAAACTCGGGAACTGCTCCTAAGTCTTCCACACAGGGAAGCATACCTGAGCTTTGCAATAGGCACTGCAAAACATGTTCCCCAGCTTCTCGCCACATCGCTTCGTCTTTTTCTAGATACTCGTGCGAAAGTGGGTAGAGAGGTGCTTTGATCTCTTCCGGCAACTCTTGGTAGCTATGTTCCTTCCAAAAGTCCCAATAAAAAATATAGCGGCCTGGAGAAAATTCATAGATCAAATTTCTTTTTATATACTCATCAGGGTTCAGGCCTTTTTTCTCAAAGTCTTCGCGTAGTACCCCATGCTGTGGGTAGAAGAAACCTTTCTTGGCCGAGTCGCTACCTAAGGGGATTGCCCAAATGCGGAACATACCTAAGACATGATCGATGCGGTAGAGGTGGTAGAAATGTTCTACATAGGCTAACCTCTCCTGCCACCAGGAATAACTTACCTGTTTCATATGCGACCATTCCAAAACGGGGAAGCCCCAGTTTTGCCCATTTGCATTGAAATAATCTGGTGGAGCGCCCGCTGTCATATTCATATTGAAGAAATGTGGTTTTGACCACACATCAGCGCTGTTCCCTGAAGTCAAGATGGGTAGGTCGCCTTTGAGAAACACGCCATCTTGTTCATACAATTTTTTGCAGGCGGAAAGCTGCTGGAAGGCAAGAGACTGAACCCATACATGAAAGTAGAACACTCCAGGGTTCTCTTTGCGGATTTCTTCCACTAAAGAGTCAGAAAAAACACTGCCGTATTGCCATTCTTTCCAGTGGTTGCCTGAGTTTCTGTCGTATAAGATTTTAAAAGCTGCATATACCGGTAACCAAACCTTTTGTGCCTGCAAGAAACCTTTTAGCTCTTTTTGCAAGTCTTCGTTGACTATCTTTTGGTATTGTGAATATAGATAACTAAGTTTGAGTTCGCGGACTCTCGCGATATTGATTTTAGTCGCTTTGATGGATTTAGAACGAGAGCGTTGGGGCAATCCTAACAATTTTAGAGAAATGTAAATTGGGTCGATGGCAAAGGCAGAAATGGAGCTATAGGGGCTGCGACCGTTTCCCAGGTCATTCAAAGGTAAGATTTGTACAATGGACAGCCCTGTCCCTTTGGCCCAGTCTTTGAGAAGTTGTAAGGAGTAAAAGTCACCGCACTCAAAAGATTCTTGTGATACTAGGGATAGAAGGGGAAGAGCTACTCCGGCTCTTTTTTGTGAGCGGATTTTCTCTCGTAGTGGGTTTGTCTCTGCTGCTGTCATTGTGGGTTAGGCTAAGAAAGGTTGTTTGTTTCGCAAATAAATTTTACTTTCAAGAATTGATTTCTCAAAAACTTTTGCTTTATGAAGACAGATTTTCAATTTTTTGCCATGGAAGTGCAAAACCACGTAGCTACTATCTATTTGAACAAGCCTAAGAAACGCAATGCAATGGATTGGGACTTTTGGAAGGAATTGCCAGAAGTTGTCTCAGAAATAGACAATGATCCAGAAATCCGCGCGTTTATTTTTGCTGCTAAGGGTAAGTCCTTTTCTACGGGTCTAGATATCTCGGACTTTACCACTCGTTTCAAAGATACCATTACCGGGACAGATGCTACAGATCGGAAAAAGTTCTACCATTTGATCCAAAGGATGCAGAGTGGCATAAATGCTGTCTACAACTCAAACAAGCCCTCTATTGCTGTTATCCATAGGCATTGCATTGGTGGGGCTCTGGATCTGATCTCTGCCTGTGACATGCGTTATTGTTCCGCAGACGCTAGCTTTTCTTTGCGTGAGGTAAAAGTTGCGATTGTTGCAGATATGGGAAGCATCAATCGTTTGCCAGCGATCATCGGTGATGGAAATACGCGTGAGCTAGCTCTGACAGGTAAGGATATCGATTCTGCTGAGGCTTTGCGTATGGGTTTGGTATCTAAAGTTTGTCCTAGTCTAGAGGATACCTTGGCATATGCTACGAAAATTGCTGAAGAGATGGCAGAGAATCCTACTTTTGTTACAGAAGGTGTGAAAGAGGTGATGCGCTTTTGTGAAGGCAAACCCTTGGATGCGGGATTAAACTATGTTTGTGTGTGGAATTCTTCCTTTCTTGCGTCCAAGGAATTTAAGCATGCCGTAGAAAGTTTTGAAAAGCGGAAAAAACCTCAGTACAACCAATAAAACAGGATTTCTTGGTTGACGAGAGTACACTTTTCTGCTAGAGTTTGAATCTTGAAACTACACACAAATACCGAGAGTCAAACATTGGAATTTCTTTCTACTACCAAAAAAGCACTCCAGGCAGAAAACAATCGCAATTTTGCCCTTGCTTTTAATCTCTACAACCAAGCATTAGGTTCCGCAAGAAATGAACGAGCCATTGTCAAGATGAAAGCCCGCCAAGCGTGGTGCTTGCACAATGTGGGAAACCACAAAGAAGCATCTGGTTTGTTCCAATCTATAGTGGAGTCACATACAGAGGAACCGCAAGCCTATGTTTTGTACGCCACCTATTTGCTCAAGACAGATAGGCTGAAAAATGCGAAAACCACCTTGAAAAAGGGAGTAGAACGTTTTCCTGAGCACCTAGAAATTTATCTTGTACTGGCATCCATTCTCAAAGACACGGAGCGGTCGAACGAAGCGATTGAGGTCTTAAAAAAAGCTTTGTCGCAAGATAGGCTCACCCGTGGCAATGGCATAGAGAGAAAGGATATTTGGGCGGAGTTGGGCTACTTGTACTACGAACGCGGCAACTACAATTCTGCCATCGCTTCCCTCAAAAAATCCTTACGTATGTCTGAGGAAGATGAGTACTTGCATTACGACTTACTGGCAAAAGCCTACTTGAAAATCGGTGACCCACAAAATGCGATGAAGTACATAGAAAAGAGACTCAAAGTCTTTGGTGATTACGAACCGGAAGACCTCATCATCAAAGCCCGTGCTCATGCTAGAATGGGAGAATACCAGTACGCTACTGCAAACCTTTTACAAGCCTACAGCATAGAGGACTCACTACACTTGAAAAATGAAGATATGGTAGATTTTTCTTTCCTTGTCCAAAGTGGTTTTTTCAATACTTTGGAAAACTTTGACTTTGAGGAAATTTAGCTACGCGGGTGGGACTGTGCTAGGTCGTATTCTAAACCTTCTATAGTATCTACTTTTCCATCCAAACGGTACTCAATCGAGCGAACTTCTTGGAAGTTGGCGAAGATTGATTTTTCAATTGCTAGGAATGTAGAGTGTAAAATCTTAATCTTTCTCTCCTGGATTAATTTTTGTTTTTCTGTTGCATCGCTGATACCTGTAATGCGAAACTTGAGAGCATTGAGTTCTTCGAGTATTGTTGCTTTACGCAGGTCTACAACCAGGTGTTTGTTATTCTTGATAAACCATAGGACTCTGACAGAAGTTTGTAGGTTGGGTAATTTTTTCAAGTTCTCATTGAGTTGTAGAGTGTCGTTGTTTACATCCATCTCATAAAAGGGAGATTTGCCAATTTCACCGATCAGGTTTAAAATATCTCTTTTGGGTTTATCTTCCCAGAACACATTGCGCTTTGTTGGGTATAGCTGTAGGTTACCATCGGAGAGGTACATAGGGATGGCTTTGCGAGAATCTGACTTTGGTAGTTTGAAGAGGTTATAGGGTTGTAGGAGAGAGAAAGGGTTTTTCCCTACTAAAGTGAAACTGGTTACAAATAGAATACAGGCAAACCAGCTAAAATAAAAGAATAAGAACCTGCTATCACTCTTTTGGTAGTTTCCTAGTGAAATACGCATGATCTTCTGTGAGAAATTCTTCGTACCCGCTTTCAACCTTGCCCATCGTCCCTTTTTTGTTGCTGGAGCTTGTTCTTTCTTTGCTGTTTTACTGTCTGTTGACATATTTTTACTGTGAGTCCTTCGTTTTGATAAAAAGTTTTATGCCCTCTGCAATGCCTTCCGCCATTTTTATCTGCATTTTTGGTTTTAATAACAACTTATTTTCAGAGGGATTTGAGATAAAGCCCATTTCTACTAAAATAGCGGGCATGAGGCTGCGTCGTAAAACATGGAAGTTGGCCCGTTTTACACCTCGGCTGAGGATCTGTTTGCCAATCTTGGTATTGAGTTTGTCGTGTACACTTTTAGCCAGTCGGATACTCCGTCTTTGGATCAGTGTGGACATCATACCGCTTTGGATCCAAACAATGCTTCGTTTGTGCCGTGTTGGCACCAATTTGTATTCGATGATAGAGTATTCGCGTGAAGTTTCCATCTTGTGGCTTTGATCTAGGTAGTAGACTTCAAATCCATTTGCATTTTGGTTAAAGGCAGAATTGCAGTGTAGGCTGATAAAAATCGTATTCGTACTTTCTCGCAATTTACGATTAGCCATATTGGCTCTGTCCTTAAGCTCGACAAAGTGGTCGTCACTTCGTGTCATAAACACTTTGAGGTGAGGAAAGCGTTTTTTTAGGTACTGCTGTAGCAACTTGGCGACTTGTAGGTTGATCTTTTTTTCTTGCAGTTCTTTGTCATCAAAGACAGCACCTGGGTCGTGTCCTCCATGCCCAGCATCTATGATGAGGCGCTTCAGTTCAATCTTTTCGGGAATGATCTTGCGTTTGGGAGAGGTTGTTAGCAAGGTGATTTGTCTGCTTGACTCTTTATAGACGATATCCTTATTCAATACGTACAATAGGATGTACTGTAAAATTTGTCTGGGTAAGAATACTGCGCCTTTGCGATAGATGACAGGATAGCGTGTGCGGTGTACCAGTTTGTTGGCGGCAAAATAGTAGGAATCTATACGGAATTTTAGACTTTTATTTTTCAGCCGTAGCGAACCGACTAGGGAAGGGTTGCCTAGTTTGTACTGCAAGGCAGGAAAAGCGCGAAGGATGTCCTTCACCTTGGCATACCTGCCTCGGTAGTGCAAGGGAATGTTTGTCTCTGCAGAGATGCTGGGAGTGGCTGTTACAAACAGCCAAACAGCTAACCACCGAAAAATGAGCGAATTCTTTTCCAAATTGTTTTTGGTTTTTGGTTCTCTGCAGGTTGGTCGTTGATATCAAATAGGTTCCGTTTGGATTTGTCGTATTGTTTATCAACTTGTTCTGCATTGTCGTTTTTATTGGGTTTTATATTTTCTTGTCGGCCCGTTTGTTTTTTCTTACTCCTTTTCTTGTGTGGTTTCTCTTGTTGCAAAACAGAGTCAGCTTTTTCCACAAACTCTTTTGCTTGGTCTACGGAGTCTAGGCGAAGTTTTTCTTTTTGGTATTTGTTGAGTTTAGATTTTCGCTGTGTGTTTTTTTCTTTGTGGTTTTGCGTACCTTGCTTGGCGTGTTCTCTTCTTGGTTTTGTCTTGCCTCTATGGTTGTTATTGCGTTGGAACCGTTCCTTGCGTTCCCTCTTGGGGGGAGCTTCGTTTGGATCTATAGGATTGGGTTGGGGAAACTCCAGATAGGATTCGTTGATTTCCATGATGTCGATTTTCCTTTTTAAAAGTGTTTGGATTTTTTCTAATTCGGTGTAGTCCCTTTCCGAGCAGAAGCTAAATGATTTTCCTGTACGTCCAGCACGTGCCGTTCTACCAATGCGATGTACATAAGACTCGGTATCTTCTGGTAGGTCAAAATTAAATACGTAATTGATATCGTCTACGTCTAAGCCGCGAGAAGCTACATCCGTTGCTACCATGTACTGGAATTTACCAAGTTTGAACTGCTTCAACAAGCGGACACGTTTTTTCTGATCCAGAGAGGAGGAAATACCCGTAGCAGCGATGCCGTACTTACGCAAAATATAAACAATTTCTGGAACCATTGCCTTTAGGTTGGTAAATATGATCCCTAGGCCTTCATTGCATTCGTTTTGGATCATATTGACAAGGTGAGGTAGCTTTTCTTCTTTGCCCAGGTGCAGGATAAATTGTTCGATGTTGTCCGTAGTTACTTTTTCTGGTTCCACACGTACTTGTATAGCGTCATCTAAGTAGTCTGATGCGATTCGTAGAACGTAATAGGACATTGTCGCCGAAAAGAGTAGGGTTTGCTTGTCTTTGGGACACAGTTTCATGATGTAGCGTATGTCTTTGACAAAGCCCATATCAAACATTCTATCCGCCTCATCTAGAACAAAGTATTTGATCTGCGACATGTCAATCTTGCCGGATTTCATATGGTCGATCAGACGTCCTGGAGTAGCGACTAGAATGGCAGCTTTTTCTTTCAACTCTTTCTCTTGGCTTTTATAGCCTACGCCACCAATGATGCTCGCTACTTTGTGTGGGGTATTTTTCAATAGCTTCTCTGCTTCTTCGCAGATTTGTAAAACCAACTCCCGGGTAGGTGCCAAAATCAGAGCGGTATGCCCATCGATAGCTTGGGAATAGATATAGTTTAGAATTGGTAGTAAAAAACAAAGCGTCTTTCCGGTACCAGTTTGTGCGAGGCCTGTTAGGTCTCTACCTTCCATAACATAGGGAAGGGATTTTTCTTGGATGGGTGTTAAATCGATAAAACCTTGGTCACTCAGAGTTTTTTTGAGTTCTTGGTGTAATTCTAATTCTTCAAATTTCATATATTGGGGTCCTCCATACAGCATTTTCTGCTGTGCAAATCAAATGGAATGGAAAGGGACAGAAGAGTAGTTGCGAAAGTTTTCCTAGGCTTACGAACCAGTGCCAGAACATGTACAAAGAACGATTGATGGAAAAATCTTCTGTAATCTGCCTTGCCAGACCAATTGTATCAGTATTTTTTTAATTAGGTCTCTATTTTTTCAAAATTGTGCTGAAAAAAACCTCCCTTTTTTCCCAGTATTTGCATGGTATCCCCGTAGCAGCTATAGTTTGCAAGTTTTTTATAAAAATAATCGGGCAGTTTGCCGCGCCAGTTCCTATCTCTTGTTTTATGGTATGACATCGGTTGGAACGAAAAGGCCACAATATCTAAAATACTAAGAACTTTTTTTATGGCTACAGGGTGGTAGTCGTAGAAATGGTCGCTAGGATGAGAAGCAAACCACGCTTCTGTATTGGTTAAAAAACTCGGTCCTGCGAGTGAGGGGAGAGCTAGGTAGAGTAGGCCTCCTGGTTTTAGGTGTGCAGCCAACTTGAAAAGAGCCTGTTCTTGCTCCTGCAAATGCTCCAAAACGAAAAAGGCGCAGACTATGTCAAACTGCTGTAGTGGAAATTCAAAAAAAGAGCCTTGGAATACCGATAGTCCTAAGGATTGGGCATACTGTGCCTCACGGGGAGACGGTTCGATGCCCTCTACCTGCAAACCTGCTCGTTTGGCCTCATCGAGGAAAAAGCCACTGGCACAACCAACTTCTAACAAACGTTTACCGCTTAGCTTGCTATACTTACTCAATTGGTAGAGCCTTTTTTTTGCTAAACCACGGATATTTGCTTCATCTTCATAATATGTTTTTTGGTATTGTGCTTGGTATTCTTCCGCGAAGTAGGAATCACCATATTCTCGCGTTTTTGCAGATAAATATTTTAATGTACCAGTATTTTTGCAAATTTGGTACATTTCAGGGTATTTTTTATGCTCATCAAATTGAAAAATAGTATTTCGTTGTTGCATCTATATGGTATTACTCTATAAAGTTTGGTATTGTAAAAGGGAAATATTAATTATTAGTTTCCTTTATAACTTGAAAACATAAGATTTGCATAGGGTCATCTTTTTTTCCGAACCACTGTGAAAAATTTTATAGTTGTATAGAATCGGATCTTAGGAAGTATTGCAACAGGACTAACAGAAAAATGGAAAAAGCGGATTCCAAACAAATAGCAAAAAACCAGCGGACGTTTCGGTTTACAATTATCTTTATATTAACAAGCCTTATCTTCTTGTCATCAGGAATGGTCTATGTCCTGTCTTACTTCACGGGTAAAAACTCCATTGCCCATCTTTCGGATAAATTGATGCAGCGTATCGCATCCCATACTTTGGACCGTTCTTTGAGCTTTTTGGGAGCGGCTACTAAGGGTTCGACGCTTTCAGAAGACCTCGTTGAGGAAGGCGTGATTTCCCTGAAAACAACCAAAGCTATCATTCCTTACTTTCGTGAGCTATTGCAACTCTATCCGCAGTTTGAATCGATTTATTACGGTGATGTTCTTGGCAATTTTTACATGGTCAAGAAAATGGAAGACCGTTCTATCAGTGTAAAGAAAGTTCTACGAAGCCCTAGAAGAAAACTTGCATATACAATATGGGAGCACGCGAATCCAAAATATGCTGAAAAATTTCCCAACCAAACCCAAGCAGAAGCAGATGCCTATGAACCGCGCAAACGCCCTTGGTTTACTAGTGCACAAAAAGAAGGTAAGTTGGTGTGGACAGATGCTTATGTCTTTTCTTCCGACCAAAAACCAGGGATTTCCTGTGCGAGCCCTGTATATGATGCTAAGCATGATTTAAGGGGTGTGATCAGTATCGATATTGGCCTGGGTGGTTTATCGTACTTTTTGGCAAATATGCGCATCAGCGAATCGGATCAGATTTTCGTATTGAACAATAAAGAGGAGCTTATCGCTATCCCAGCGAAAGATCCTAATGCCTTAGCTGAGCTTGTGCAAACCTATAAGGTAGAGGAGAAAACTAAATACAAATTCTTAAAGATTTCTGAAGCGAAGAATAAGGTCATTGCATCTTCTTATGGAGAATTTAAGAAGCACAAAAAGCAGAAATCTGATGGTTCTGGTAGTACCGTACACCAGATTTTTAAATACAAAGGAGAAAATTATATCTCCCTCTATATCCCTTTTCCAAAAGAAAGCGGTTTCCAGTGGCATATTGGTATCGTTATGCCAGAGAAGAACTTTATGGCGGAAATAGATAAAAATAACCGCATGACTTTGCTTTTCTGTATTGTATTTGTGATCCTAGCTACAGCTAGTGGGATATGGTTTTCCAAACGTGTCTCCGAACCATTGCGTTTGCTCGCAGAAGAGATGGACAAGATCAAAGAATTCCAGTTGGATACGGGGAAAAAAGTTGCCTCCAATCTCGCTGAGGTGAGCAATATAGCATCCTCCTTTGAGCGCATGCGTACCGCTCTGAAATCATTTATGAAGTATGTCCCAGCTGAACTCGTACGGGATTTGGTTCACATGCAAAAAGAAGCTGTACTTGGTGGGGAAAAGAAGGACTTAACCATTCTCTTTTCCGACATTGCCAACTTCACCAGTATTTCTGAACAATTGTCACCAGAAGAGCTGGTAGATAATCTCGAAGAATACCTAAGTGTCATGAGTGAGCAAATCCTCGAAGACGGTGGTACAGTTGATAAGTACATCGGTGATGCAATCATGGCGTTTTGGGGAGCACCACGTACCCAAGAAGACCACGCCATCCGAGCCTGCCGTTCTGCTCTGATTTGCCAGCAAAAACTGGTACGTCTATTCAGCAAATGGGAGCAGCAGGGCAAACCTGCCTTCCATACACGCATTGGTTTGAATTCCAGCGAAGTTATTGTGGGCAATATGGGTTCTAGCAAGCGTATCAACTA
Organism: Spirochaetota bacterium; assembly: GCA_039028475.1. Lineage (GTDB taxonomy): Bacteria > Spirochaetota > Leptospiria > Leptospirales > Leptospiraceae > JBCCIA01. Next base: position 11,040 of record JBCCIA010000131.1, read on the forward strand.
TACAGTGATCGGAGATGGTGTCAACCTCGCGAGTCGCTTGGAGGCGCTCAACAAAATGTATGGAACTCGTATTCTTGTCAGTGAATCTACCTATGAATTGGCAAAGTCACACTATGAGTTCTGTTTGTTGGATGTAGTTGCAGTGAAGGGAAAAACGACGGGAGTTGCTATCTATGAACTGGTCGCAGAAAAGGGTAAGTTACCCCTTGGCAAGCGTGAGTTTATCGATATGTTCCATGAAGGTTTCCGTCTTTACAAAGAGCACAAGTTCAAACAAGCCGAAGAAATCTTCAAATACTTAGAAAAAGAACACCCCGATGGTAGCTTCGTCCGAGTATTTATCGATCGCTGTGAAGACTACCTCAGCAATCCACCGGATCAACACTGGAATGGAGTATTTGTCGCCAAGACTAAGTAGTTTGTTTTCTGCTTTAAAATTTACTCGGTTGATTTTTCTTGGAGTTAGGTTGTTGTGAGACAACATATTCTCCCAGTACACCCCTAAAAAGAAGCAAATTTGTAAGGAATAAGCTTGATGTCAGAAGAAACACCTGCACCAACAAACTTTATCAAAAATATTATATCAGAAGATCTTGCTCATAACAGTGAAAAAAAGATCCATACACGTTTTCCCCCTGAGCCCAACGGGTATCTGCATATTGGCCATGCAAAGTCAATCGTACTAAACTTTGGCTTAGCGGAGGAGTATACGGGTAAGTGCAATCTGCGTATGGATGATACCAATCCGACAAAGGAAAACGAAGAATATGTCCAGTCGATTGTAGAAGATGTCAAGTGGTTAGGTTACGATTGGCAAGATCGCCTCTACTACGCTTCTGACTATTATGAGAAATTGTACGAAATTGCCCTAGGTTTAATCCGAGATGGCAAAGCCTATGTTTGCCAGTTGACCCCAGAACAGACGCGTGAATACCGAGGAACACTTACAAAACCAGGCACTCCCAGTCCATACAGAGATCGTAGTGTCGAGGAAAACCTAAGTTTATTTGAGGAAATGCGGCAAGGCAAATTTCCAGATGGTTCGCATACCTTACGAGCTAAAATAGACATGGCTTCTGGCAATTTAAACATGCGTGACCCGGTGATGTACCGCATCATGAAAGCGGAGCACCACCGTACAGGAGATGCTTGGAAGATCTATCCGATGTATGACTACGCCCATGTAATTTCGGATGCTTTAGAAGATATTACCTACTCCTTGTGTACCTTGGAGTTTGAAGACCATAGACCGCTGTACAACTGGTTTTTAGAAAATGTGGCAGGTCTTCCGGGGACTCCGAGACAAATTGAATTTGCGCGGCTAAATTTAAGTTATACGGTATTGAGTAAGCGAAAGTTGTCTGAGTTGGTTTCCAGTGGATTGGTGAAATCTTGGGATGACCCACGCATGCCGACGATTGCAGGTTTGCGCCGGCGTGGTTTTACACCTAAATCACTGCGGAAGTTCTGTTATATGATCGGTGTTTCTAAGGCAGACAATTTGGTAGAGATCGCTATGCTGGAATTTGCCTTACGGGAAGACTTGAACCAAAACGCCAGACGTGCTATGGTTGTAATGAACCCGTTAAAAGTAATCATAGATAACTTCCCTGAAGGAAAGACGGAGTGGTTAGAAGTGGAAAACAACCCGGAAGACCCAAATTCTGGAACCAGGCGAGTACCATTTACACGCGAAATTTACATTGAGCGAGAAGACTTTCAAGAGGACCCACCAAAGAAGTACTTTCGTATGGCTCCTGGCCGAGAGGTTCGGTTTATGAAGGCCTATTATGTAACTTGTATTGACTATAAAAAAGATCCTCGAACAGGAGAAATTCTAGAGGTGCATTGCACGTACGACCCCAAAACTAGAGGTGGTTGGTCAGAAGATGGTCGTAAAGTAAAGGGAACTTCCCATTGGGTATCAGCACAATATGCTGTCGAAGGTGAAGTTCGCCTATATGAACATTTATTTACCAAGGAAAATCCAGAACAAGTAGAAGAGGGGAAAGAATACAAAGATTATATCAATGAAAATTCTTTAACCGTTCTCAAACATTGCAAGATGGAGCCATCCATCGAGCAGTCCGAAGTCGGAGAGCATTTCCAATTTTTACGGATGGGTTATTTCTGCAAAGATAAGGATAGTAGAAGCCATAGGCTTGTATTCAATAAAACGGTCGGCCTGCAAGATAAGTGGGCTAAAATGCAGAAAAAAAATAAGGGCTAGTTCCCCTCGACTCCGCACGGGGAACGATCTAGAAAAATTTTCAAGACAGGCACTAAGTGCCGATAAATCCGTTACCCCAGCCGAGTCGAGGGGAAC
>JBCCIA010000132.1:0-13359 GCA_039028475.1 Spirochaetota bacterium
AGTGAATACTATATCCTTCTAGATAAAAATAAGCAATCCATCAATAAGAAAGTCTTAAAGTATGTTGGTAAACCTATTACTTTAAGTGGTTCTACCTACAAAGCCTATGGGTGGAATGTGCTTCTTGTAGATTCTAGCTCTTTGTAGGTTAGCTAGCAAAAGACTTTACAACATAATCTTCTAAACAACCAGGTAAAATAAATATAAAACATTCATTTTACCAGTAAAAATGACCACACGATTGGCAGAATTACGGAAAAAATACTAATTAGTACCTTCCCATTCTTAAAAAAATTCCTCATTGACAGTAAAATATAAAAACTTCCTACTCGTTTACATAGAGATTTTGCAAGTGGAATCAAAAAAGACAGAGTCATCAACCCCATCTATAGAAATACTAGAGCAGATTTACCCTATATCCGTAGAGCTGTACCACAAAATGTTGGAATGGGATACCACACAAGAATTGGAGCAAACCGAGTTAGTCGAAGGAGTAATTGTAAAAAAGATGACAAAAAGCAGCGAACATAATTTTTATGTAGATTTACTTTATAAACTCTTAGACCCTATCAAACCTTCCGGTACCATCATACGCTCTGAAAAGACCTTACAATTCGACCGTTCCGAATTAGAACCTGATATTTCTATTGTCGAAGGAAGCCTCTGGGACTTTTTCAAAAAGCATCCCAAACATGCCGTTTTAGTCGTAGAAGTAGCAAAAACCTCTCTGGCCCAAGACAGAAGTAAAAAATCAATTTATGCCGCAGCCAACGTAGAACAATACTGGATCGTAGATGTTACCAGTCAAAGAGTGGAAACCTATAGCTCGCCAGAAAACGCTAGTTATCAAAATACACAAATCTTTAGTTTTACAGATTCCATTCCCATATTTGGGGCAAGTGTTTGTTTGAAAAAGCCTGAATAAAAATAGGCATGAAACGTTATTTCTGCAAAATCTTGTTTTGAAATTCCAGGTCTGTTCCGTAATCCGTATACTGCCATTTTTTAGGATGGTGTAGAGCAAGAACTATATCATCCTTGCTCACTCCTCTTCGTAATAACTCTTCTGCAATTTCAAAATCTGTATTGTTTTGTTGAATCCAAATCTTATCGTTTCTAATATCTAAATGGAATAGACAGCTATGCACTCGCTCTGTGCCATCCCAACCGAGCATAAAAAGAAAATAATGACCATTCTCCCTATCGATAGAGAGCAATTGCTCCACATGGGGAGAGTTAGAAAAACTACCCTTTGCTTCTTCTGCCAAGATTTCGCTAATAATAGTATGGTATTTTGCTAATTCTTCCATTTTACTATTTCCTCTGTCTTCTTGTCTTTTCTATAAGGGGTGGTTTAAACCACCCCTTATAGAAAAGGAATGTTATTTTTTTAGGGATACTTGTTTACACTTACTTCCCCTAAAGAGGCCATCCTAAAACCACACAATTTTATTGTATATATATTTTTGCTATATTCTTTTTATGTTTTTTTTATTTTCTTCTTGTCATCCAAACGTACCTTGCTAGTATACGTCTATGAGGACATTTTATTGGTTTAAATTTTAGAGTGTTTTACAAGTGAAAGGAGCCTATGTGGAAAAGCTCTCCGTTCGGCCTTAGTCAGCCAACTTCATCCGAACGGAGAAACCAACCCGAAGGTGTAAACTCAAACTCTGTGTACCAAGTACACGGTCAAGTCTTTTGTGCATCATCGGGTAACTCAATTTAACAAAAGGAGCATACCAGATGCCATACAACGATATACCCGGACTATTGGATCGCCTTGAAATAGCGGTTTCCCGTCTCCACAAACCAGAGGTCTACTCCCCCAAACGCTGCCAGAAATACCACGACCTGGCACAAAAACAGATCAAATATCTACGAACGATATTTCCAATGGTTCCTTGGGAGAACTAGATTTTTTAGCTCCACTCAAGAAATGGGGTCGACCTGTTTCTTGAGTGGAGTTGAGTAGTAAAATGGAAGTAGCCTTGTCTTTAGAGAAACAGAAAGAATCATACCAGAAAGTCATCCAGGATTTGATCCAAGAACACGCCACGCCTATCTCTAATCAACCAGATATACAGGCTCAGGTTATTTTTGACACCAGGAATGAGCAGTATCTTCTATATTACACCGGTTGGCACGAGTGGGAATACACCAATGCCTGTGTTTTACATTTCCAAATTATCGGTGAAAAGATTTGGATTCATCACAATGGCACAGAAGAGGACGTAGGACAATCTCTACTCGAAAATGGAGTAGAGAAAGAGAACATTGTCCTTGGATTTATCCACCCCACGCAGAGAGAAGCTAGTGGGTATAAAATTGACTGACACTGAGTTTTTCGAGTCTTGACTTATCGCAACTCAACAAAATACCATCCTCGCCTTTAAGCCCCTGTTTCCACAAGGTACTAATAATTCTGTTTACAGGTTTTAGTAAACTCCCATCAATAATCATAAACATGCTCGATTTGAATACCCTTCTCTTGCAGCAATCTCAGGACAGAATTCAATCCCTTCACACGAACACAAACCCCTACTCGTTTCACAGAAGGATTTGTGAGGATTGTTTGTGAAAAGATAGTTTTAGCGTATTCGTGCTGGATATTCCACTTTTGCGGTACAAGAAGAGTGAGAAGAAGTACCGAGTTATTACCAGCGATTTCCTTGATCTTGATATCGTTTTTCACCAAATCATTGATAGCTCCATTGAAACCATCATAGCGTGGTAAGGAAAGAGCTACTTTGTCACTTTCTAATTCGCCTAGCGATTTGATTTTTGCATTAGCGAGTTCTTGATAATCTTCTACAATCACGGATGTATTCAAAAGGGGTTCTTCATAGGCTGATTTAGTGGCAAGTTTGATAATGTAACCATAAATAGATTTTATAGCAAGATCCAGGCTTAGGTAGTACCTTCTTTCTATTTTACGCCACATATAGTTTCCGGTATACGGAATATCAGTCCACAACGTTACCAACCTGGAAAAAAAGTCAAATTCATACCAAGGTGTTTGCAAAATAAAATCCACATATTCACGGGTGACTACAGCATTGAAACGATCTTCCTCAGTCAAATAATTTGTAGAGGGGTTGGTGACTTCTCCGATAAACTTTTCGTAAAAGGCTTTGATGGCATATTCCACTGTAGTACTCACGGCAATCACCAGGATCATCACATGGTACCCGATATTCACCTCAAAATCAGCAGCGATTTGCTTAGTAACAATCGCATAACTTTTCCATAGTTGTTGGATATGCCCCAAATAGGGAAAGCTAGTAGAGGTATGCCTTGCAAAATAATCAGCCTGCTCTTTCGGACTATGTACCAAAAACCACTCAGGATAGGTCAAAAAGGTTTGATCGGTACCTCGAATATGCTGTTGTGTAGTATAGATTGGATTTTCATTTTGCAACCATTGGGAAGGTAGCGGAGATCCCTTTTCTTCGGTTGTAAGTGGTGCCCCACTAAAAAAGATCCAAGAACTAAGAAAAAAAGATATAAAGGTGATAATTCTAAGTCGTGTCATTTGCTACTCTCCTTTTGGAATATAAGTAAAGTGTTATCTGAAGGATCATTTTTCTGGAGAAGCCTTTCTCCACATTCTTTGAGTCCATAACGAGCGAGCATAGCTACCCACTCGGCAACCGGTCGAAACTGTTTCAATTCCTTCTCTTCCACTTCTATTGCTTCCGACAGACCAGCATTGAAAACGCTATGGATCAGTGATACGAAAGTGTGCATAGCAGAGTCTTTGACGTCATGCTCGCGTAAAATAAAGTACTTACCTGGCTTTATCTTATCCACGAAAGATGCAATGAATGTATCTAATTTATCCAAAGGGATATGGTGAAGGCCGATGTAGCAAGTTACTAAGTCTAGAGATTCGTTAGGAATCTGCTCTTCTCGTATAGCTTCGTAATAGCCCATATCTACAAATTTCCCTAATTTAGGAATTTGTCCTCGTTCCAAAATGTCTACAGGTGCATTGCTACCCGGTTTGTCGTGAACCAAGTAGATATTTTGTTTGATTTTTACATATTTTTTTAGAACGCTGATATACCTTCCCGTTGAACCAATTTCAGCGTAGTTAGGAAGTTCCTTTATACCTTGGGCATTGAGGAGCTGCAAGGTTTGCGTAAGCATTTCCTTTTTTTGTTTGTACAGAGAGGGCAAACCATAACGAATGTCTGCGAGAAATGGTTTGATTTCTTTTGTTTTCTGCAACAGCTCAAGATAAATGTCCCTATCATGCTGGTGTTTTTGGCTAATTTCTTTGATATGAGTAAAGAAAACATCTTCTTGGTAGACTCGGAAAACATTCTGTAAGAACAAATACAGGGCATCGCTATATTTCGTAGAAGCAAACACTTGCCGGAATTCAGACTTATCGGTAATTTGTTGGACATCCCTTTGTTTATAGTAAGTATCCCATATCACATTTCGGAATCTATAGTTAGGATCGAACTTTCTCTTTACTGCAAATAACTCTTTATGCCTAGGAAACGCTTTTTCAAACTGTTCCTGCGTTGCATGTGCTTGGTAAGGAAGATAAAAACAGCCTTCGTATTTTAGAACCAAATCTATGAGTTCCCGCGTCCAAACCGCCACACTTACCTTATCCGCATCACCTACTCGTTGTTTGTAGTAGAGGACATAGGCGAAAACGTCCTCTTTTGCCCATGTTAGATAAGACTCTTTGTCACTAGTAGCGTGTCGGATCGATATATTGATTACATTGACCTTATGCCGATTTAAAATCTCTCCCATTTCCTTTGTGAAGGCTTCAAAGTATTTCAAAGGTGTAAAATATTCTTGCAAAACATACGTAGTCCTTTTGCGTGAGAAGGGCTCTAATTCTGCAACATCATAACCTGCCTCATAATTTTTCCAATGGATTCGTTTCGAAAAAAATAGGATGGGATCGATGATGTATTCCCGCCTCCACTTGCCAAAAGGAGATTCGCTAAAGTCCCAAAAGAAATACCGATGCAGAGGATAAGAGTCACGCAGAGGCATCAAGCGAGTTTTTACATTTGGTTTTTTCAAAGTAAACTCCCAATTGACAGCTCGAACTCTTTTGTAATGGGGAGGGTATACATCGGCGTTGTGAAAGATCACCTTTGCGTTGTTGCCAACACTGTAATTAAAATATTGGCAATAAGACCCAATCGACATTTTTTCTGAGCTGCGTGCAACTGCTATGTTGTCTGTCAACATAAGAGTGACTTGCAAAAAAATACCGATCGCATTATAACCACCAATTGCTGCACAAAAAACTTCAGAGTTTTTGGAACGGCTAGCGGTGATTACACTTCCATCTGCGAGTAATATGGTAAAAGATACAACGGAAAGAATCATTGGTCCCAAGCCCATATACCTTCCATGTACATTCACAGATAAAGAACCGCCTACAGTAAAGTTCGCATAGGTTTGCATAATTTTCACACTTAAATTGTGGGGATCAATATACTCTTGGATATCACACCAACGCGTCCCTGCTTCTACCGTAATTTGTTTCTCTTCCTGCGAGAAAGCTACGATTCGATTCAATTTGCGCATATCGATATGCAAACTTCTGTCACTTGTTGTCTGCCCACCCATACTAAACCTACCACCACCTAGAGAAACCGCACCTTCGGTGTGCTCGATTTTCTCAATCAACTCTTGCTGTGTGTTAGGTTGAAATACTTCCTTTACCAGTATAGGATTCAATCCGGTGACATCATTGATCAGAACCTCTCCGGTTTTTAAATGCGGGATTTGCTTACCACGATCGTTTTTATAGTAATCCAGCTCAGAACCTTGAGCGTCACCATATTGGTTGCTATCCTTATCCCCTCTTTTGCATGCCAAAAGGTAGAACAGCCAAAAAGCACCGAGGATGGGGAATAGTATGGCAAAAAACCAATACCCTGATTTTCCGCTATCATGCAGTCTTTTGCTAGACACAGCTAAAATCCCCCATAGTAGCAACGGATAAAAGGGAACGGTACCCCAAACACCAAATAGAAAAAAAGATGACTTGTAAAATACATAAAAATTGGATAGCATTAGAAGAGAGGCATACCAATACGTTATGCGGTTGATTCTACCCTTAAAAGTTAGGAGTATGTAAATCACAGGTAATGTTTCTTTAATACGACTTTTCATATAAAAATATCCTTTTCAAAAATGAATCACAATGCCAAGCAGTACTGATGAAAAAGATCATTAGGCGGTTCCTGCTACTCAGCATTATTCTTTTATCTTGTCTCGCATGTGTTTTACTGGGCTTTCGCATCGCAGCTTCTATACGAGAAAGTAAATCTGCACAAGACCTTGCTCCCCAAGCAGGAAAATTTGTTACCACTCGGTTTGGCAAAATCTATGTCCAAGAAAGAGGAGAACCACAAGGTATCCCAATTCTACTTGTGCATGGCATGGGTGCTTGGAGTGAATTGTGGCGCGAAACCATGAATTTTTTGGCCAAGAATGGCTTTTATACAATTGCATTGGATATGCCTCCCTTTGGACTTTCAGATAGACCGAATCCTTCTTCTCTTAGCTCTGCACAACAAGCCTTGTACATAAGGTCTGTTTTGGAAGAGCTAGGAATTGAGAAGGTGATCATAATTGGGCACTCTTTCGGTGGTGGACCTGTTTTGCATTTCTCTCTTTTAGCCCCAGAAATGATCGAAAAGCTAATCTTAGTAGACATTGCTTGCCAGGAAAAATTACAAACAGCAGATAAAAGTTTAACACCATTATTTACCTTTCTCGAAACAATTTCCTTAAAAAACACCTTAGTTGCCAGTTTTATAACAAACCCTCTTCTCACAGAGACTTTGTTTGAAAAATTCGTTTTTAAGAAAGAGTCTATAACAGCAGAGAAGGTACAAATCATCCAAGTTCCACTACAAAGACGGGGAACAACGGAGTACATGGGAAACTTCCTAGGTACGATTGCACTACAGGTTGACAATTCGTTTGCAAAAGAATTACAACTAAAGAGATTCATTTCTATTCCCTCCTTACTTATATGGGGAGATAAAGATACGGTCACTCCTGTTTCCAGAGCGAAAGAAATACAAAAATTTATTCCCAATTCACAAATTGTTATTCTGCAAGACGTAGGTCATATTCCTCATTTAGAGGCTCCTGCTCTTTTCCAGCAAACTGTCTTGAAATATTTACAAACAGAATAAATGGTAGAGATAGCAGTAGATTCATCTTATTAGCCTTTACATTTTCACATTGAAAAAATAGAGACTGTTTTCAAAAATATTTTACAAAAAAATACAATTTAAGAAATTTTTTTTAGTGGGTATCGGGAACAAAAGCAAACCAGGAAGTAACGCTTGCGATAAAGCTCAGGCTTTCCTATTTCGAGTCTATTTTACAAGCTGCTGTCCCCTCTTCATTTAACTCTTTACTCTATGAATCAAGAGAAAATTGGAATTTGGCTCTTAAGCGTTCTGATGTAAGGCTACAATGGAACCCAGATCATGATCCTTTGGGCAACAAAGAAACACGCAAAGCCATTCAGTTAGGTCTTAGGAACGAATTGCTAGCACCATTTAAGGGCGACGGTATTGTAGAGATTGAAGATATCAGTAAATTTATTGCAGAACAATGGAAAATTGCTCTTAGTAGCAAATGGAATCATCTATATGTTCCAGAAGAAACGGTTTACCAACCTGGCGACAGTGCTTTAAACGCCAAAATCGAACTTGATAACTTTTAAAGCAATCTCTGCCAATTGTAGTAACGCTAAACTTTTGCAAGCATAGCAGGGTTTTTCGTGAAAAACTCTTCTATGCCAATAGGCTTTTTCCCTATAATTCGCTCGATTGCACCACTGGTTTGTTGTAATTCTCCAGCAACGATTGCCTCATAGGAACCAATCCAAGTATCCACTTCCCAGGCAGGTACATCGTATTCGCTCCTCCACTTTCTTTGAGATACTGTTCACTTGCAAGCAAAGGGGAATTTGGATTCAGGAGAAGCACCTTGAAAAGATGTATAGACCACATTTTTTTCTTTAGCCTTTGCCGCAGCGTCAAAAGCAGCTTCCAGACTTTCTGGGTTTGCACAATCCCCCTGTACCAGTTCAGCTCCTTCGATTTGCGGATCTTTTTTGACATTACGTAGAAGTAAACGCAATTTGTGTCCCTCCTGATGCAATCGTTCCGCTACTTCTCTTCCTAAATTTCCACTGGCACCTGCAACTAAGATCATTGTATTCTCCTAATGAAATTTCTCTTTTACCTAAATACTCTATATACAAAAAATGTCTAGACAATTAGAAAGACAAACTGATTTTTCTATGCTACTGTGAATTGATAACTTTTCGCGCCAGAGAAGGAAAGAAACGATGGATCTGCATGATAAGACTGGCTTTTCCCGGTTGGATACTGGTCTTCCCTCTCTCGACTCCTGTAACGACCTTTTCTACAAATTCTTCTACTTGCATCTTGTTACCAATTCGGTGTTCATTCATAGGTGTAGCCACCAGAGGCGGGATCACTTCATGTACCCTTACATGTGAACCTGTTAGTTGGCCCTGTAGGCACTTAGAAAAAATACCGAGGCCTGATTTAGAAGCAGAATATAACGGAACAGTGTTTTTTGGAATGTAACCGAGAACAGATGTGATATTTATAATTTTGGCCTCCTCGCGGGCTAATAGAATCGGTAGAACTCCTAAGGTTAGTTGGACTGCTGCATGCAGATTTAGGAACAACTCTCGCATAAGTTCTTGGCTCCATTCATACGTTTGTTGCAGATCAATCTCTTTTTGCACACCGGCATTGTTTACCAACACATCCAAATCAGGATGCTCTTTCGCTAGAGCGATACACAGGTTTTCCACCTGTTCCGAATTGGCAAGATCACAGGAGTATACATGCCACTGTGGAAACTCTTCACATAAACCACTCACATTTCTAGATACAGCAATGATCTGATTATTTGCCTGATACAATTTTTTTGCCATTGCATAGCCAATTCCAGAACTTGTTCCAGTGATACAAATTTTTTTGCTATTAAGATTCATACCTGCTCCTTTTGTGCTTAGTATAAACCATTGCTATGAGTTTTCATTAACCTAGTTTAACGCTTTGCTTTTTTTGCACGGATCCGACTTAAGGCAACGGGGGTGATACCAAGACAGGAAGCAATATAGTGGTGAGGAATTCTATCGAGGAGGTCACGACGGTTTTTGATAAAAATTTCGTATCTTTCTGCAGCACTTAGTGTAACGAGTTCTAATTCTCTTTTCTCTTTGTCAGCCCAGAGGAATTCTATCATCTTCCGTGCCATATGCTCTAGTTGGTGGTGCTTGGCAAAAAGTTCTTCCAACAATCGGTAGCGTGTTACCAAAAGATCTACATGAGTCAATGCTTGCAAACCGATGAGTGAATTCTGACCTGTAACAATCGCTGTCAAGGGAGCTAAGAATTCTTTTTCCGTAAAAATTGTTTTGGTATACTCTTTTCCATCCGTAGTCACATAGTAGGCTCGCATCACCCCGCGAATGATAAATCCAACGGAATGCGAAGATTCACCAATGGGAACAAATACTTCTTTTTTCTTTAGATGCCTTTTGTGAAATGCTTGGGTAAAATCATCCAAAGCAGGTTTAGAAGAAACCCCTTTACTAAATATTTCTACATATAAGACCTGCTGGTAACGCTCCAACAATTGTTTTTCTAGAGTTCTTTCTGAGTTTTCCATAATGCATTTGCTATCCAAGATACAGTATTTTTAGGTACTTCTTTCTAAAATTCACTCTATATGCAGTACGATGTATTCATAGCAATTAGATATAATTTTTCACATACTTATGCTTATAATAAATTTTGTAAATTTTTTCTTTTCTGTTTCGACAAGAATTTCACCACCAGCCTTTTCAATTTCTGTTTTCACAATGTCCATACCAACACCACGGCCAGCAGTTCCAGTTACTCTTTCAGCTGTACTAAACCCCGAATAAAAGATTATTTTATAGCACTCTTCATCACTCAATGAATTAGCTTGGGCAGTAGTCATTAGGTTTTTGGCAATTGCCTTTTGTCGTAAAATACTAGCATCTAAGCCTCTTCCATCATCACTGCAACTAATAATCAACTTATCTTCCTTTTCTTGTAAGAGAACCTGTAACTTTCCTGTTTCAGGCTTTCCGAATCGTTTACGAGTTGCAACATCTTCCAAACCATGGGCTAGTGAATTTCTAACGATTTGCAATAAAGGATTTTTCAATGTTTGCAATTTTTCTTGGGAAAGGTCTATTTGCAACTCACTCTGAAAAGAAAAATCGACTTTTATTTGCAACTCTGTACTTTCCTTTTGTACTATATTTCTCAAAAGAGATTCTAAAGAAGACAAATGGGAAGGTAGTTTACTAGACAAAGCTGTTTTCATACCCAATATCTTCTCAAATAAGCTATTTCCATCTCTTAGCTCAAGTTCTACTTGGTCAATTCCCTTTTGTACAAGTTCATAAAGACTTTGATCTATCCCATCTAAATTGTTTCTCACTTTATCTAATTCATCTTCTAGCTGGTGACAAACTTCGCTAATTCCATCTAAATTTAAAGCTCTGGCATTGCCTTTCAAAGTATGAATAGCTCGATAAGACTCTTCTACATTTCTGTTATCTTTCAGTTTATCTATTCCGGCAGACAATTTATTACGAATGATCGTTACCACTTCAGAACCTTCTTGCAAAAAACCTGTAAAAACAGATGGCTTTAAATTTAAAATTTGGTAGAGTTTTTCAACTTTGTTCGCCTGTTCTCTTGCTTTGGTTTCTAGTTGCTGTTGCAATCTATACTCTTCCGTCTTATCATCAATAACAACCATTAGCTTATCGACTTTTCTGTTTTTTATTCCTCTTATATCTTCCTTATAGATTCGAGAGAAATGAAAACTTAGATATTTACTAGTACCGTCTTTGCGTTGCAATTTATACTCATGCAAAGGATTGAGAGATACAAACATTTTTTCAGACATAAATTTATTTTGAAAAAGTTGTGTTAGAAATGTTTCCAATTTTTTGTGAATCTCCAAAGGAAATATTGAAATAAATTTTTCTTCCTTAAGCTGAGTGACTGCAAAAATGTCATTTACCTTCCTTGAATATTCAGAGTTCATGGTAAGGTTTGGATTGATAGTCAAGATTCCCTGCTCAACAGTATCCATTATATCACCAATTTCCTTAGTTCTTTCTTTTACTCTATATTCAAGATTATTGTACAACTTGGCATTTTCAATAGATATAGCTGCTTGAGAAGCCAGAGTATTCAAAGTATCTATCCTTTCTTTGGTGAACGCTCCAGATGTTAAATTATTTTCGAGATAAATAATAGTACTTAATATTCCCTTATTGATCAGTGGGGAGCATAAGACAGAACGTACCTGACTCTCTTTAAAGTAGGTCTCCTCATGAAATTGTTCATCTTGGTACGCATCATCTATAACAATAGGATTTTTAGTTCGTAAAACAAGTTGGATGATAGAACTAGGCAATTTATCTTTAACAGCTCCCAAAGCGATTTCTTCTGAATATACTTTTTTTATTTCTGCTGTTCCTTCCGCATTAATAACTAATTTATCCTCTTCAACACCAATCAAAATAACCCGTTCTGCTCCAGCAGTTTCAATGAGTATTTTTATCAAACTTTCTAGTAATTTTTCATATTCGATTACACCAGATATAGCTTGCGAAGCTCGTACAATAGAATTTAAATCAAGAGATTGCGAATAAGTAGAACTAGCTGACGTATTTTCTGCATATGTAATTTGCGAAACTGTTTTCTCTGACGGATAGAAAGTCTTTTTGCTTGGCTTGGCTAGTATCCTCCTTAATAACATTTCTGGATATTTTTCTTCTAGTTGTTTAACTTTTGCGAATGCTCCCCATTTCTGGTAATAGGAAATGGATTCTAGCCAATACCCTTCTGCAGCTTGAAGATTGTTTAATGAAATGTAAAATTTAGCTGCTAATTCATTGCATAAGGCGATATTTTGTAAAAAGTTAGATTGTTTTGCTTTTTCAATAGCGAGTTTGTACATATCCATTGCTCTAGCTAGTTTTCCTTTTGTACGTGCTTCTTCTGCGAGAACAAGCAAATACTGAGATTCAAAGTTTTCGGGACAATTTTTTGATGCGTGCCAAAGAAGAAATTTGTTTATTTTATAGGGTAAAGCAATAGCTATTTTTTCTTTAACGGATAACTTGTTTTTTAAAGCCAATATAGTAAGGATGTAATAAAATCTTTGTGAATGATCCAAAAGAAGTCCCAAGACTTCTAAAACTGTCACACTACTATCTTTAGCATAGCTAAAAGCAGTTTGGTAATCTTCGAATGTATAAGATTCTATCATTTTAAAAGTATAGTAATAAACTCTAGTAGTAAAATTTCCAGGAGATCGCATTTCTGCATCATATTCATTGTCTTGGAAATTATACGAATTGGTAATTTGTTCATCAACAGAAAGACCACGAAGTAGAAATATAAATTTTAATAAAAAATATTGGATGAGACTAACCTCCCTATCACGGGAAAGAACATGATCCTGGTAATAAGTTATATTTTCCTTGTCAATGTCATCTAAAGTCTTAGTAGAAAAGAAAATACTTTGCGTCCTGGTAAATGTAACTGCGTAATTTCTCCAATTGAGATTCCCAGTTTCATAAAAACATTGACGTGCTAATTGCATATGATGGACATGCTTACTAGCCAATTGCCTCCAGTGAAACGAAAAACCATTGCAAAGAAAATGAACTCTTCCTTTCACATCTATATGAGGAAATTTCTCATTTAACTGAATAGACATTTTTGACAACTCATAAGCCATTTTAAATTCTTTGGTAACTCCTGTTTGTACAACTGAAATCATTGCATAAGCAAAGGGAGCATAGATAGAGTTTCCATACCGTATACATATATTGGCCATTAACAAACTAATATAGCCCATAATGTCAGTTTTTACCATATAGGTAGAAGGAATAGAATCATAGCCAATTTTTAAAATATTCAGCATCCTTTGGTTGGTAATTTCTTTGAGATACAGAAGATCCTGAGCTTTGCGGCGTTTTAATTTTAACCTAAATTTAATGTATTGAAAAGCAACATGGCTTTTATTTATATTTTTAGGGAGCGATACTCTTAAATATTTTAGAGCTTCCCGGATCACAGTAATTGCTTCGAAATGCCGATTCATTTGAAAGAGTACCCGCAAGTATATTTGGTACAAACTTACCTTCTCTTCTTCTTTAACACTATTTTTCAATCCAAGTAAAATATCTTTTTCACAAGATTCTAATAAAGTACAGCTATATTCACTTGCAGCTTTTTCATAATTTAG
>JBCCIA010000133.1:0-13251 GCA_039028475.1 Spirochaetota bacterium
GGATAACATAGATATGGTTTTTTGGTTAGAAGATACTAAATCTGCTATTGAGATGCTAGAAGCAAGAGAGGTAAACGTCCGCTAAACTCCACCTCTACACTAAAGTTTGATTTTTACGCATAACAAAAGCCTGAGGTGTCCACTCTTTTGGATTGTAATTTGAGTTGTGTATAATTCGTAAAATAAAGCCTCAAGATACTCTTGTGGGTTCAGTTCACACAATTTGCCATTGATGACGAGTGTATACAAGCCAGCACTTGCATCTGCTCCGCTGGGAGAACCAGAGAACAACCAATTCTTTCGACCTACTACAAAACTAAGGATCGTATTTTCAACACCATTTGTATGCACAAGGACTTCACCATTATTTATAAACTTTGTTAGCTTATCGTAATTCTTCAAAAAGCAACTGATAGCTTTTGCTACCGGCGACTTGGTCAGCATTTTTAGAATACCATATAACGGCTGTGTGTATGTGGAGTGCGACCTAAAGAAGCATTGCATGATACACGATGTTGTAGCACGCTTTTTATAAAAGTTTTCCAATTCGTTGAATTTCGTCCTTCATCGTTGTCTTCGAACTTTGTTCAATGGAATATCCCTCAGCCACAATCTCAAAACAGGTGTCGTGAAAGAAGAAAATGAAATGCTCATATTTTGCAAATTGTTCATCTCTATGAGATGGATGCACAGAATTCATTTTGATCAATTCTTGTATCCATTCTGATTCGACTACTTTTTGAATGGAGTAAGGTTGCAGCCCGAGTTCGTATAGAGGATGTCCGTCAATCGCTTCGTCATTTGGATTTCCAAATTTAAATTGTGCAAACCGATCAAACTTTATCGTCACAACTCCTTCATCCTTTTCGGTTCGCATATGAACCGTAGAGCCGTCCCAATTAGGATCTACATTACTTACATAGAAAATGAGATAAATTTGATGTTCATTGGATAAAATTGTCGGCATGGGTGCACCAACGTCGATGTCGAATTTTTCCTTTATCTGTTCCATTTTCATTCTATCAGTTGGCTCTTAATTTCAATATTTTTCTGTATTCTTCAGCCATTATCTAATGTGCTACAACGCCCCAAGCGTCCTGAAAGGTGCATAGGTAAATTTTTGTAGGAACGTTATAAAAAACCACACTTTTTCAGTAGTATATTACATATTTTTCTTGTCTAATAATCTTATGAAAATAAATCTTAACCCACAAGATAATGCTAAAGCCAATCCTACACTTCATACTCCTTCTACTCCTACTGGTAAACTGTAACAAGAATCAGGGCAATCAGTTTAACAATCTCCTCAGACTATTTGGTTATAGCAATGATTCTTCCAGTGCATTATCTCTTTCTATCTCAGGAACCTTAAGCCAAAATGGAATTTCTGTTAGCAACACTCTAATTAGTACCAGTGCTAGTTCTCTTAGTACCAGTACATCTAAGAAAGATCAATCTCTATCTCGCTCCTCATCTTCTACCGATGCAATCCGTTGTATCGATTACAATTTAGCCAGTGGCTATATAAAATGCCTTCTCATTGTCAATACAGCAAATATCACTGGGGCGAGTTCTGGCTGTTATCAGATCTACTTGGCCTCTGCTACAAATGATCAATTAGAATCTATCGCTAAATTCCCAACCATCGCCAGCAACCAAGAAATCCAATTTCTCTACCAAAAAAAAATTCCTAGCACAGCTACAAGCTTTACAGTATTTTCCTGTAACACAGGTTCTCAGGTGAAATTAGCCAGTTCTTCCCTTACCGATTATAGCTCTTCCGATGCGATTCTCACCGATGCCAATGGAAGCTATTCGTTAAGTGTAGAATCAGGAAAATACCATACAATGAAGATACGTCGTGCTACCAAAGATTTGGGTGATATTACTATAGACTTGACTTCTGTCACAACACAAGCTGGGTTAGAAGAGATTAAAAATGACTCGACAAAGCTACCTCTCACCAGTCCCTCTGGCTTCTCGCATACTATAACGGTGAATGGTCCTGTAACATCCTCTACTGCAAATAACGGCTCTAGTAGTAGCGCAACAGATTCTTCGACCGGCACCACCAGCATCGATATAGCAACCTTAGCGGAAGAGGCAAATAAAGATGCAAGCCTAACCCCAGCCACGAGTTCCAACTATAGCATTGGAGGAACCATAAGCGGACTTTCTGGCACGCTAACCCTGCAAAATAACTCTAGCGATAGCTTAAGCATTAGTTCTGATGGTAACTTTGCATTTACAAGTGCAACGGCTGGTTATTCTGTTACAGTAAGCTCACAACCTACAGGACAGGTATGCACAGTAAACAATGGAAATGGTACTGCAAGCAGCAATACAGTTACAAACATTAGCATTAGTTGTGTAAATGGCTACTCCATTGGTGGGACGGTAAGTGGACTTCTTACGAGCGGACTTGTTTTGCAAAATAACTCCGGGGATGACCTATCGATAACGGCAGATGGAAATTTTACCTTTTCTACTGCTTTAACATCGGCAGTGAGCTACTCGGTAAGCATTTCATCACAGCCTACAGATATGACCTGTAGCGTTACAAGCGGAAGTGGCAGCGTAGCCGCAGCAAATGTAAACAACATCGCTATCGAATGCAGCATCTGCTATACCTGGGGTTGCTTTACCGATCAGAAGAATGGCACTATTAAATTTGTAGGTGTAGCGGGAACTTTTGGACAAAACACCTACTCGGTACAAACACTCTACTTTGACAAGTGCACCTATGGCCAAGTTTGGAATTCGGCCAGCAACAATTGCCAAGGAACGGGTAGCTCGGGCAACTTTTATGGCACAGATGTGAACATCAAATACTGCTCTACCCAAGACAACAGTTGCAATGGCGGAGTCGCAGGAAATACACTAAGCTCTGGAACGACTGGCACCGCCTATGATGCTTGTGCGGGCCTATCGCTCGCAGGGAAGTCGTGGCGGGTACCTACGAGAGCTGAATTGAAACTTCTTATCGAGTGTACCGACAAAACCATGCCTGATAATAACACCAACTGCGGGAGTAGTAATTATACCGATCCTGCTACCAATAGCTACCTATTTCCCGATACTGTTTCCTCGCAAAACTACTGGACCGCAGATTCACACAGCAGCGTGGCCACCAATGCACACCGCATCAACTTCCAATCGGGGTACAATCTTACCAACGCGAAAGACGATGCCAATGTTGTACGCTGTATTTCTGGTCCGTAAAGGTTGGCCTATTGCAAAAATTTTTTATAATTGTTCTTTTTTTAGAATCATTATAAAAAATTTCTTTTCAAGTCATGACAAAAATCTATTTTGGCTTTAATATTCAACTACCAAGGAGAGATATAAATGCCACAAGTTACATCAAAAGCACCTGAGTTCACTGCTACAGCAGTAGTAGGTTCTGAGTTCAAAGAACTGAAACTATCCGATTATAAGGGTAAATGGGTCGTTCTTTTCTTCTACCCATTAGACTTTACCTTTGTTTGTCCAACTGAGATTATAGAATACGACACACATCTGGATGAGTTTCAAAAAATTGGTGCTGAAGTAATCGGTGTATCCGTAGATAGTCAATTTTCTCACTTAGCCTGGAAACGAACTTCTAAAAAAGAAGGGGGAATCGGTGATGTTAAGTATCCACTAGTTTCCGACATCACCAAGCAAATTGCGAGGGACTTTGGCGTTTTGACCGAAGATGGAGTTGCCCTACGTGGAACTTTTATCATTGACCCAGAGCAAACTATCCGCCAAGCTACTGTAAACGACCTACCTGTAGGTAGAAACATCAACGAAGCGATTCGTTTGGTGAAAGCATTCCAATTCACTGACGAGCACGGTGAAGTTTGTCCTGCAAACTGGGATGAAGGCAAGAAAACTATGGTTCCAGACACAGAAAAGTCTAAGGAATATTTTTCTGCAGTAAACTAAATTGTACCATTCCGGGTTGCGACCCGGAATCCACCTTAAGCTAGGTTTTGCTACATTACAAAGGGGAATCTCATGACATTAGAAACACTACAACCAGAGAAAGAATACTACCAAGCTGACAACTTTCCCAAAGGCTTATCTCGCAAAGTTGTTGAGTCCATCTCTCATATCAAAAATGAGCCAGGATGGTTAACCGAGTTTCGTTTAAAGGCTTTTGAAATTTACGAAAGCAAACCTATGCCGAAATGGGGCTTTTTCCCTGAATTCCAAGTAGACATTGATAACTATGTCCACTACGTAGGTAGCAACCAAAAGAAAAAGAAATCCTGGGAAGAAGTAGATCCAGAAGTTTTGCGTAGCTTCGAGCGCTTGGGAATCCCTGAACACGAGCGTAAATACCTAGCTGGTATTGAAGCTATGAATGATTCCGAGACCATCTATGCAAACGTTAAAAAAGAGTTAGAAGATGTAGGAATCATTTTCTGCGACATTGATACCGCGATCCGTGAGTATCCTGATATTGTAAAAAAGTACTTAGGGACAGTTATAACCATTGGAGACAACAAATTCTCGGCCCTCAATAGCTGTGTTTTTAGTGGTGGCTCCTTTGCCTACTGTCCTAAGGGTGTCAAAACCCCTATGCCCCTACAGGCTTACTTCAAAGTAACCGCGCAAGAATCAGGGCAATACGAAAGAACCTTGCTCATTGCTGACGAGGGTGCAGAAATCGAATACAGTGAAGGCTGTAGCTCAGTGCAAGATAAAGGCACCAACTTCCATACCGCTGTTGTGGAACTTGTTGCTCACAAAGACGCCAAAATCGAATACACTACCATCCAAAACTGGAAGAAAAACATGTACAACTGGACGGTAAAACGTGGTCTCTGTGAAGACAGGGCACACATTACCTGGACAGATGTGAATATCGGAGCCAACACCATCAAGTACCCTGGAATCATCCTAAAAGGCGACGACTCCAAAGGTTCCGTTTTGTCTCTTGCCTTTGCTGGCAACCAACAGATACAAGATACGGGTGCCCGTATCATCCACATCGGTGATAGAACCAAGAGCAATGTGCTTGCCAAAGGCGTCTCGCTAGACGGTGGCGTAAATTCTTACCGTGGATTGGTAAAATTCGAACAATCCTCTCACAATGCCTATAGCTATATCAAATGTGATGGTTTGATAATGGATACGCATTCCCAATCACACGCCTATCCCTACAACGATGTATCGGGAGAACAAGGTTCGTTGAACTATGAAGCTACTGTCTCCAAAATTGACGATGAGCAATTGTTCTACCTACAATCACGCGGTTTGAGCGAGGACGATGCAAAGCTACTCATAGTAAATGGCTTCTGCGAAAGTATCGTCAAAGAACTCAATGTGGAGTACTCCTCGGAAATGAGTCGCCTGATCCGCATGATTTTAGAAGACGGCAAAGTGATCGAAGAAAAACCAGTTACAGAACAAGTCGTGAAATAGTTCGCTAAATCTCCCTTCTTTGGGAGAATGACACTTGTCAAAAACAAACGATCTGGTATTTTTGTCTCATGCATAACACCAAGAAAAAGACCAAGATCGTTTGTACCATTGGGCCTACCTCAAACAGCGAGGAAATGATAACTAGGCTTATCGCATCCGGTATGGATATCGCTCGCATGAACTTTTCCCACTCTACGCACGAACAACATAAAAAAATCTTCGAGACCCTACGTTTCTGTGAACAAAAATCGGGTCGTGCAATTGGCATCCTCGCCGACCTGCAAGGCCCAAAGATACGCACGGGAAAACTAAAAGATGGTCCTTTTGAATTGAAAACTGGTGACACCATTTGGATCAACGACCAGGCCGACTTCCCGGGAACCCCCGAAGAGATAGGTTGTACTTATAAAAATATCATCTTAGACCTGGAAGAAAACCACAAAGTACTGATTGACGACGGTAAGCTAACTCTCCAAGTTCGTTCTAAAACAGCGGAAAAAGCGGAGCTAGAAGTTATTGTTGGTGGCCTTTTGAAGGACAATAAAGGTATCAACCTTCCAGGAACTCCGGTCACTGCCCCTGCTCTTTCCGAAAAAGATATCGAAGACCTAAAATTTGCTATGGGCTTAGGAGTAGATTTTGTCGCTCTTAGCTTTGTACGTAGGGCTTCCGATCTGGAGCTCGCACGACAAATCTTAAAAAGTACTTTCATTGGGCTGATTGCAAAGATTGAAAGACCCGAAGCGGTTGCTAATATAGACGAAATCATTGCTGCTTCTGATGGAATTATGATCGCCCGTGGAGATATGGGGGTCGAGTTGGAGACCGAACGCGTCCCTATCATCCAAAAACAACTGATTCGCAAGATGAACGAGGAAGGCAAACCGGTCATTACGGCTACGCAAATGCTGGAGTCAATGATTGAGAACCCCACACCCACTAGGGCAGAGGCAAGCGATGTTGCCAATGCCGTCCTCGATGGTACCGATGCCGTTATGCTTTCAGGAGAATCTGCCAGTGGAAAATACCCCATTGAATCAGTTACGATTATGAATAAGATCATCCAAGAAGCGGAAAGTGTGTTCAAGCCCATAGAAGCAGAGCACCAAACCAAGCAGGTGCATAAAGAGGAAGAAATTGCATTAGGAACTGCGGCCAAACAAATCGCCGAGTCTATAGGTGCGAAAGCCATCATAAACTTTACTCGCAGTGGCTATTCGGCAAATCTTGCTTCCCGTTTTCGTCCCTCAGTGCCTATCTATTCTTTTACCCCTTTCCTTCTCACTGCACGTAAAATGAACTTGATGCGTGGTGTTTATCCTTTGGTTCTACCAATGATGGATAAATTTAATGATATGATCAACTTTATGAACCAAGCGATACAAGAAAATAAAACATCCCTACAAGTAGGTGACACAGTCGTTATTTTAGCGGGTGCACCGGGTGGAGAAGCCTATACAGTAGACTTTTTGCAACTATATCATCTAAAATAAAGTTCCCCGAGCGTAGTTCGAGAGGAGCCTATAACAATGTCGTCAAAATTTTGCCCATATCATCCATGACCTGTGGTGGGATGGTATGGCCATCAGGGAATTCCCTAAAATCGCCTTCCCAACCGGCATTTTTTAGGACTTCATGCAATACCAAAGACACTTGGTAGAACAACACCTGATCATACAAACCATGACTCTGGTAAAACGGTATTTTTTTCTTTGCAGCTAAATCGGTATATTCTGCTTTTTTCACTAAAGTACTGGAAAGTAAAAACAAAAATTTGGGTGACAAATTGCTATGCAAAACATAGTCCAGACTCACCATTGCACCTTGGCTGAAGCCACCTAAAACAATAGACATCTCAGGTCTTGCAAGAGCCTCAAAAAACAAATCCAATTCTTTTCGCACTTCTTCCATACCTGGAGGCTTAGCGAGTGCCATAACCTCAGGGTCGCTGGTATCAACCGTAGCATTCAGACTTAATGGAAACCAAGCTCTGCCACCCGGAACCATATCCAAACTATGAATGGCATCGGGAAAAATCCATGTAGTATTGGGAGGAGCTGGAATATATTGGCTCAGTGGAACTAAATCTTCATAATTTGCTCCATAACCGTGCAATAGAACGATCGTCAAAGAACCCTTACCACCTTCGCGTATCTTACAGTTCAAATTCCCTATTTTTTGTGTTTTTACCTGCATAGAAGCTAGTATTTTTCATCTTTGGACAAAGTCAAACCGAACAAAAAGACTTTCAAAAATTATACACAGGCTCAGACTGAGGAAAACTGAGGTATACCTATGCAAAGAAAATTGCTTTTATTTCTCCTAGTCACCAGCCTTGCTTTTATTTGGCAAAAGGAATTGCGAGCCTTTTGCGGTTTCTATGTAGCACGTGCCGATGCAAAGCTGTTTAACAAGGCTTCACGCGTTGTCTTGGTCCGCAATGGCAACCGAACCGTCATTGGCATGATGAACGATTACCAAGGCAAATTGAAAGACTTTGCTATGGTAGTTCCCGTTCCTGTAATTCTCAAACGCGAGCAAATCAACGTTGGTGACCCCAAAGTTTTTGATCACCTGGACGCCTATACAGCACCACGTCTAGTGGAATACCATGATGCAAATCCATGTGAAATGAGAGTATACGAAGAGGAAGACGGTGCTGTACCCACCTCCGCTCCAGAAGCTCCTACAGAAGCTAAGGCAAAGGATGAAAAACTCGGTGTCAAAGTGGAGGCTTCTTACAGTGTGGGAGAATACAATATCAAAATCCTTTCAGCGAAATATTCCAATGGTTTAGAGACTTGGCTACGTCATAACAAATACAAAATCCCTGCTGGTGCGAGTAAGGCCCTAAAACCATACATCCAACAGAAGATGAAGTTCTTTGTTGCAAAGGTAAATCTAAAGAAACAGCTCAAATCAGGTCTAAGCTATCTCAGACCTCTACAATTTGCCTTTGAATCAGAAAAGTTTATGCTAC
This sequence comes from Spirochaetota bacterium, assembly GCA_039028475.1. Classification (GTDB taxonomy): domain Bacteria; phylum Spirochaetota; class Leptospiria; order Leptospirales; family Leptospiraceae; genus JBCCIA01. Next base: position 8,396 of record JBCCIA010000133.1, read on the forward strand.
CGATTCGCTTGGGAATGCTAAATGCAAATGGAGCACAGGAACTATTGGTTTATGTACTTACAAAGAATGGCCGGGTAGAAACCTCAAATTATCGCACTGTAAAGTTACCTAGCAACGTCGAAGTTCCCGAGTATGTGATGCAAGATTTCGGCCCTTTTTACACATCTATGTTTGACCACCAAGTAGCCAAGCAAGAGCACAAAGCAGTTTTCACTGAGTATTTTTGGGATATGAGTTGGTGCGACCCCTGTGCTGCCAACCCACTTAGCCAGAAAGAATTGCGTTCCTTGGGAGTCTTTTGGTTAAACGAGCAAAACCAGGGCCAGGCGCAAAAAGTAATGGCTACACGCCTACATCTCAAATATACCAACAAAACCTTTCCGGAAGACCTGATGTTCCAAGAAACCCAGGATAGGCAGAACTTCCAAGGTCGCTACATAATCCAACACCCCTGGGGAGGGAGTCGTAAGGACTGTAGTGCAGCAGAGAGTTATTTTGACAATTTAGAAAAACGCAAGATCACCCGCGCCAAAAAACTTGCCGAGCTAACCGGTTGGAAATTACCAGATATTTACCAGAAAATGCAGTTGGATGTTAGCAATAGCTCTGTAGGTACGGAGTGGTGGCAAAAGATTTGGAATTGAGAAGAATTATGAAAAAATACACATGGATTTTATGGATCATTATAAGTCTCTTGCTACTATCACAATGCAAGCAAACTACAAATAATGACGAAGAACAGGCTTTGATTGGTATAGCTTATCTCGCAAACCAACAAACTCAATCTGACAGTGTTAGCTATACTGTAACTTTTACAAGTACCTGGAGTGAAAGTACTCATCCCACAGACTTTCCCAGCAACCCTCACTTTTCTGGTTTGGTAGGGGCAGTCCACAATTCGGAAGTGAATTTTTGGAAGGCTGGCAGTGAAGCGAGCACTGGTATCAAAAATATGGCTGAAACAGGCAGCAAAACAAGCCTTATGAGTGAAGCAAACACTGCGATCACTAATGGAACAGCTCTATCGAGCCTTTCTGGCAATGGAATTAGCAATTCTCCGGGTTCTGTCAGCTTGACTTTTAGCGTTACGAAAAACTTTCCCATAGTTACTCTAGTATCTATGATAGCCCCTAGTCCTGATTGGTTCATAGGTGTGCATGACTACAACCTCTACGAAAACGAAGAGTGGGTAACGAATAAAACTGTCAATCTATACGCATATGATTCTGGAACTGATAGCGGGACTACATACACATCTGCAAATTCAGTGACTTCGCCGCAAGAGACTATTTTTCAATTGCAAACAGGTATTTTTTTAGTAAATGGAACAGTTCCGACTTTAGGAACCTTGACTTTTGTAAGAAACGATTGAGTTTTTTTGCCTATAAATGCCAAAAGCATACACAAGGTATATCCTCATGTATGCTTACAGCGTAGTTTATTCTTATGAGAAGGGTTCGCTGCAAGAGTCTGTTGTAGGAGTGTTTTCAGACAGGCTCTTAGATTGTAGATTTATTTTTTAATCTTAGCTTTTAATTCTTCTTTTCTCGCACACTGCTCTGTTGTTCCACGTGGATTAGGAGTCAGAATAGTTTTTTTACAAGAAATATAATTTACAGCCCAAGTATAGTCACCAGGAAACTTCTTTCCTTCTGCTTTCGCAGCAAATCTTTTCTCAACTTCATCCATTGTTTTATCGAGGAATTCACCTTTACAGATTCTTCCCATTTGAGCCGCTGCTGCTGCAGATTTGTAAACATCCGCGTCGCCTAGAAAGGATTGCCACCATTCACAGACCTGCTTTCTTTCCCCATCAGTTGGTCTACTTAGGACCCCTACAGCTCGAATTGCAGTTCTACTCAGACTGTTGTCTTTTTTTGCAACTTCTTTCAAAGTAGAAAAGTCCTTCAATCTACCAAAATACACAAGGTTGTGGTAAATAGAGCTTTTTATCGGTGATTTATCATCTAAAGGCTCAGCTACAGCAATGATCTCTTTGTTCAGACCTTTGATAGTAGCGACTCTAGTAACAGTTCTTACGGAAAACTGCGCCCATCTGTTTGCAGAGATCTTTTTCAAGTTTGTGATTAAGGCTTTGGCTACTTTGCCAGAAACCAACTTAGGATCTTTGGAGATTTTTACCACTTGTGACTCCAAACCATTGAATAGGTAGACAGTTGTAGCTGCCACTTTGGTATCTTTATCTCCTAGAGTAACCGCAAGTGTTGGCAATGCCTTTGCGATCCCTTGTGTTTTCAACCATTCCTTAGCCTTTTTAGCTTCGTCGTTTTTACATTTTTCAATCTTCCAACCGTAGTTATTGGTGTAGCCTTTGCTATCACCTAAGTCACAGTTTTTAGGGATCGATTTGATCAATTTCAATAATTCAGGGTTGGTTTTGATACCACCGCAAGATACCAGTGATCCAATTAGGACAGCGGTAAGAATAAGTAGGGTTTTAAACTTCATGTAATGCTCCATAAAAAATTGATTTTACAAGTAATTTAGGAACAAGATACGTCAATCCATAAAAAGTAAAGCTATGAACAACCTAACTTCTGATTTTAGTTTTACAATCCAGAAGTCTATTTTTCTCTAAATACGAGCTAGCTTTCCAGAGAAAAATAGAATCAGAGTTTTTTGTATCAGTTTCCCTGCTCAATAGCTTCTGCTCTAGCGACAATTGCTCTTTCTCCACCCTCAATACGCACAAACATCACACAAACACATTCATTCCATTCACTAAGTGGGATATTTGGGTCAGCTTTGGCAATGGGTTTGCACTTATAACGGTTCATCCCGGAAGTTTTGGCAGCAAACTCTCGTACTACAACCTTACCGGTTGATTCCCCATCAGAAACACCAGAGGCACCCGATACACTTTCATGAGCTAGCTTTTGGATAATATCACCCTTAGCACTCAGCTCGGCAGCATCAGTACAGGTATTTTGCATCATTGCACCACTACGCTTTTTACGAGCCTTATCACTGGCACGTCCGGCGTATTTCATATAAAAATAATCTTTCGGGCCACTGCCTTTTGGATCATCCGGTGGACCCGCCCAACCTTCAAACTCTTGAACTCCTTTACCAGTCAACTTATGAGCTGGTTCTGAACTGCTACAATTGCAAAGCATTGTAAAAACCATAGCTAGAATAGCAAAATATCTAAGTTTCATTGTATCTCCTAATAGCAAAATTGCTTATCACTTTTGAAAAATAGAGACACAGACAAAAAATATTTTTAATAAAAATACTCTTTTCCAAAAAAAATATCATTTGCAAATAACAAAGATCATATCTCCTGTTTAAGAGTAGGCAAAAAAATAGATGACAAAGCAAAACGAACCATCCAGAGAAGAAGATAAAATTGCTCAAAAAGCAAGAGACATTCTAGAAAAGCAACAGCACTCTCCCCTATTTGCTGAATACCAAGAATTGGCGGAAGCATACTTCAAACTGCTACGCCAAAGCCAAAAAATTATCCGCTTAAGCGATGCCCAACAAAACCGATTGCACAAACTAAATCACCAACAAGAACTACTCACCGAGATGTCTAACCTAGCTTACAAAGAACTAAACCAAGTCTACTCAGAAGTAAAACAAGACCTATTATTTGCCCGCGAAATCCAACAAGCAATCCTACCCAAAGAAACGTCACAAATCCAAAACAAACCTTTCTATAGCCACTACTCACCTATGACAGATATTGGCGGGGACTTCTACGACATTGTTGAGATAGATGGAAAAATCCGAGTTTTTTTTGCCGATGCTACCGGCCATGGTATCCGAGCAGCCCTGATTTCTATGCTTATCAAAGCGGAATACGAAAGTATCAAGAAAACTTACCAGGAACCACATGAAGTTTTGATGCAATTCAACGATGACTTTATTAAATTGTACGAATCTCTCAACGTGTTCTTTACCGGTATTATTCTAGACATAGACTTTTCCCAAAACCAGGTCCACTATTCTTCTGCCGGACACCCACCCCAGTATCTAATAAAACCGCAGGAGATCATCCAATTAAAACCCAGTGGAGAACCACTCGGTTTTATGGAACATACAAATTATACCTCTCACACCTTAGAGCTTGGAGATAAAGATAAGTTTATCCTATTTTCAGACGGTATTTATGAACAGTTCAACCAAAAGGATGAAATGTTTGGCTTAGAAAAGCTGTATGATTTTATTTATGCAAACCGTGAAAAATCATGTAAGGAAATCATAGAGCTGCTACTACAGACATTAGAAGAATACCGAAACGGGCAAACCGTTTTTGATGACGTTACCATTTTAGGTTTGGGCTAACTGCAATAGACAAAAGATAGACTTTTTTTCCACATTTCCTTAGAATCTTAATAAATTATTGATTCTTTTTCCTGTTTTGGCAAAATATACCCAATACTCAGGAGGTATTGATTTGAATCGATTGAAGGCTTTAGCTATTCTTCTCATTTTCGGATTTACAACGCTCTCTATGCCTATTTTTGCTGATGGTAAAAAAGATAAGGGCAAAAAGCACAACAAGAAGAGACGTGGCAAAAAACGCAGAGGTCGCCACAACCACTTCAAAAAAATGGATACCAACAAAGACGGTAAAGTATCTAAAGAAGAATGGAACACATTCCATGAAAAGAAATTTGCAAAGAAAGACAGAAATAAAGATGGCTTTCTTTCCAAAGAAGATTGGAAAGGTAAGAAAAAGAAACGCAAGAAAAACAAAAAACGCAATAAAAATAAACGGAAAAAGAATAAAAAGAGAAAGAATAAGAAAAACAAGAAAAAAGATAGAGACGACGATAGTGATGGTTAATTCTTAACCTTTGTCCCAACATATGTTGTATCCCTAGAAA
>JBCCIA010000134.1:0-13228 GCA_039028475.1 Spirochaetota bacterium
GTGGTAAAATTCTAATAAAAGAGAAGGTACATATCAAAGAATCGGTTCTACGCAAACTAGAATCCATGCAGGATCAGTACAAAGAATATTTCAAAATTAGAGTCACAAATTCGTTGGCAACACGCTTGGGAGAGATTATGGTTCATGCGATTTTGCCACAAGTAGAAAAAACCGAGCAAGACGATATACTCGCACACCTCTACATCATGTCAGCCAGTGATGGGGTCAATTATAAAAATATTATCGCCAATGCCTTCCAAAATAAGTTTTTCACCCTCGCTATTTATAAAATCTTCCTAGAAAAGCGTAACTTTTTCTACCATATCGTAGAGATGGGACTTTTGACAATGGGGGTACTCATCCAAAAGCCACGACAATTGAAGTTCCTGTATCGCAATGCCTTTCTTGCGGGTTTGTTGTCAGAAATTGTATTATCAGAGACAGAGTTATGGTCAAACCCAATTCCTGGGGAAGCGCAGCTGGTAGAGGTTTCCAATATGAGTAGCGAAATCTCCAAAAACTTAGGTATGCCAGATGAGATCGTGGAATCCTTATCCGGTCTTGTCATCCCTGGTATATACGCACAAGACGTAGTTAAGGAAGAATATGATATATCCACTCTGCGTTTGCATCCCTTGTTGGGAGAGAGCTTTTCTGCGGAAGAAGCGGAAGAAACCGATGCTGGAAAAATAAAAACCCAAGCTACCAACCCTGAAGATTACCCCGATGTATTGCACAGTATCGCCGAAGCTCTAAAAATAGCTAAGTTTATCCAACAGTCAGCCTTTAAAATACCAGAAAACAAAGACAAAGCAGAGGCTTTGATAACAATGTTTTCCTATAATTTAGAAAAAGAGATTTTTGATCGTAGCATTGCGGAACCTATGATTGTTAAGTTTCGTAAGTATGAAAAAATTATTAAAAAGATCAAAAGGATTGCCCAGATTGAAAAGAAATGTAAGTTTCCTCCTTCGGCTTGGGCGTATCCGAAACCAAATGCGACACAGATCCTCTGCCAATACAAAGTAGCAAACTGTCCATACCTAACCAGAGGTTGGGATATAAATGTGGTCTCACCACAAGAAGCACTTGGATATATAGGCACTCCTTTAATGCCCGATAGCTATCCAAAATGCAAATTAGAAAAAGAACTAGACCGGATATAGAGGAAAATATATGCCATTCACTTGGATAGACAATGGGGTTTATACGAGGTATACACCAAATATATCTTCTGGCAATGTACAAAAAATACACTCTCCACAAAAAACAGAAAAAATACAGGAACACTTAGAAAAAAAACAGGGAGGAAGAGAGAAAGTCCGAGCATTCGAAGACCATAGAAAAGAATCTCTACAAACAGAACGAAATTCTCATGGACAAAGCAAGCACTAAAAATGCCCTGCTTGCAAGACAAATCATGTCGCATAATGTTTTAACTTTTGTGCCTAATGTTGATTTAGCTACCGCGAAAGAACTAATCGAAAAGCACGAGATTCGCCATGTTCCCATTGTGGATACAGAATCGACTCTCATCGGCATTGCTTCTGAAACTGATATACTCAAAGGGATTTTACGCCAAGAGAAACAGGGCAAACAACTCGTACTAGCAGATTGTATGAGCCGTAAAGTTCTGACAGCGAAGCCTGAGGCTTGGATCCAAGACATCGCTAGAGTAATGGTACAAGATAGAGTTGGTTGTATGCCCGTTATGAACGATGACGGCAAGCTATTGGGAATTGTGACCCGTTCGGATATTTTGCGTACCTTGATCTTCCAAAACCACTTAGATATGTTTGCCTAGTATGGAGTTCTATTCTTGCAATTTAAAAGCAAATGATTGTAAGCAAATGGCTGCACTGTATGCAGAAGTTTTTGCTTGGCAAATTCTACAGGCAAGTGAAAAACATGCAGAACTTCTATGTCCCCAGGGTACGCGCATTTTATTCAATAAACCAAGTAAAGCATGTCCAGTACAAGCAGGAACAATCACTCTCAAAGCAAAACTAGGTGACTTGCCTAAACTATTGCATTCGCAGTTTACTTTGGAATCACAGGAAGAAGGGTTTCCTTATGTGTCCGTGTTAGATAGAGAAGGAAACCTTATCTGGCTTTATTTTTAAGATAGATCCTCTTTACGGAGTAGTGGAAAGAAAATAGTATCTCGGATGGATTGGCTATTTGTCAATAGCATTACCAGTCTATCGATACCAATACCCAACCCTCCTGTGGGAGCTAAACCATACTCTAAGGCACGGATATAGTCATGATCCATCATAAAGGCTTCGTCATCACCAGCTTCGCGCATCTTGACCTGTTCTTCGAATCTTTCTTTCTGATCAAACGGGTCATTCAACTCTGTAAAAGCATTTCCCATTTCTCTACCAACAATGTATGGTTCAAATCTCTCCACATAGCCTGGCTTGTCTGGGTTGGACTTAGCTAGAGGAGACAATTCCTTAGGGAATTCAGTGATAAACACAGGCTGGATCAGGTTAGGTTCTGTTTTTTCTGAGAATACTTCATCAGCTACTTTCCAAATCGAGGTGCAATGGTCGGTGTCTATACCAATTGCCTTGGCTTTTTGCTGCGCTTCTTTTAAATCGGTGATTTTACTAAAGTCGATCCCTGAATACTTTTCAATCGCTTCTACATAGGGTAGTTGTTGCCAAGGTGTTTGCATGTCTACCGTATGCTCACCGTATTGAACAGTTGTTCCTAATTGACATTTGTCCAAAATATAAGAAAAAAGGTTCTCTGTCAGATCTAACATCGATTTCATGTCACCATAGGCCATATATGCCTCCATCATGGTGAATTCAGGGTTGTGTTTGATAGAAACCCCTTCATTGCGAAAGTTACGGTTGAGTTCAAAAACTCGTTCCATACCACCTACTACCAAACGCTTTAGATACAATTCGGGAGCAATCCTGAGAAATAACTCCATATCCAGAGTGTTGTGGTGGGTGATAAAAGGGCGTGCAGCGGCTCCTCCTGCAATAGGTTGCATCATGGGAGTTTCTACTTCGAGGAAGTGCTGCGAAGTCATAAAATTACGAATTTCCGAAATGATGCGGCTACGCATAATAAATGTATCCTTGACACTTTCGTTGACTATCAAATCTACATAGCGCATGCGGTAGCGCTGCTCTTTGTCTGCGAACGCATCAAAAACTTTGCCGTCTTTCTCTTTGACCACTGGTAGGGGTCTAATGCATTTGGCAAGCAGTTGCAACGATGTTAGATGAAGGGTAACTTCTCCTTTTTGTGTCTTAAACAAATATCCTTCTATACCAATAATATCCCCTAAGTCGAGGGACTTAAAAATAGAGTAGGTATCCGTACCTAAATCGTCTCTAGCTGCATAGAGTTGGATGGAACCTGAGTGGTCTTTGAGCCTAGCAAAACTCGCTTTTCCCATAACCCGCTTAGCCATCAGCCTACCGGATAGTTTGAATTCTTTTTTTTCTGTGTCCTCTTCCTGAAAGCTCTTGACTAGATCGTCTGCTTTTGCATCTGGAAAAAAACGTAAGGGGTAAGGGTTTATTCCCTTTTTTTCCAAATCCTTTATTTTTTGAATTCGTTGTGAGATTAGCTCGTTTTGTTCAGTATCGTTCATGGAAATATATCCTAATTTTTACCTCTATTAGCTGTTTTATAATTATGGCCTTTGTATTTTACAGGTCTTGGAAAACAATGAAAAAATCTTACCAGTTCGTCTACTGCACCTTAGCTTTTTAATTTTCTAATTCTCAATTTTACCCTATACATTTTTGTGGACGAGTAGTCTATTCAGGGAGTTTACTGTGTCCGAATCCTATATCCGTATCCGAGGTGCGAGAGAACATAATCTAAAGAATGTCAATGTAGATATACCTAGAGATAAGCTGGTAATTATTACAGGCTTATCTGGTTCTGGAAAATCCTCTCTAGCATTTGATACTATCTATGCAGAGGGGCAAAGAAGGTATGTAGAAAGCCTGTCTAGTTATGCCAGACAATTCTTAGGACAAATGGATAAGCCAAACCTAGACCTTATTGAAGGGCTAAGCCCTGCCATCTCGATTGAACAAAAAACTACCCACCGTAACCCTCGCTCTACCGTAGGAACTGTTACAGAAATCTACGACTATTTGCGTTTGCTGTTTGCGAGGGTAGGTACGCCGCATTGTCCTGTCTGCGATGCAGAGATTCGGCCACTTTCGGTAGATGAAATTTTGGATAGACTTCTCTTATTTGCAGAGGGAACCAAACTCATCTTACTCGCTCCTATGGTTTCAGAGCGTAAAGGAGAGCACAAAGAGATATTTGAAGAAGCTCGTAAGGAGGGGTTTACCCGTGTACGGGTGAATGGTGAAATTCTCTCTCTAGACGAAGATATCAAATTGCATAAGAATAAAAAGGCAAGTATTGAAATCGTAGTAGATCGCATCGTCATGAAAGAGGGCATCCGCACACGCCTAGCCGACTCGATGGAGATTGCCCTAAAACTTTCAAATGGAATTCTCATCGCCAATGATATGCAGAAAGACCATACTTTTTCGCAAAGAATGGCCTGTCCGAATGGTCATGAAGGAGTTCTCAGTGAGCTAGAGCCAAGAGTTTTCTCTTTTAATTCTCCTTTGGGAGCCTGTGAAGCCTGCGATGGTATCGGTTCTTTATTGGAATTTGATGAAGATCTGATTGTCAGCAATCCAGAAGCATCTCTACTAGACGGTTGCTTTGAAGTATGGGGAAAGAGCGGTGGTTATTGGTATGTGGCTACTGTGCATTCTTTAGCAAAGTCTTTAAAGTTTGATTTACAGACTCCTTGGTCGAAATTGCCTAAAAAAGTACAAAAGACAATTTTGTATGGAGACTCTCGTATTAAAATTGAATATGATTTTCGCAAAGAAGATTCGCATTTTGAATTTTCACGCGAATTTGAAGGAGTCATTCCTAACCTCAAGCGTCGCTATAGAGAAACAAAATCTGATTCTATGCGCCAATGGATGGAGAGCTTTATGACATCTCAGCCTTGTCCGGCTTGCCAAGGTAGGAGACTAAAAGCAGCTAGCCTTGCTGTCCGTATTGCCGATATTTCAATCGATAGATTTACAGCTATGCCCGTAGGCAAAGCATTGCAGTTTGTAAACGAACTAAAGTTAGAAGGTTCTAAGGAAATCATTGCAAAGCCAATTCTCAAAGAGGTTGCGGAACGACTAGGTTTTCTCAATAATGTTGGGTTAAACTATCTTACTTTGAACCGAAATGCCGGAACTTTGTCGGGAGGAGAAGCACAGAGAATTCGCTTAGCAACCCAAATTGGCTCTGGACTTATGGGAGTTTTGTATATCTTAGACGAACCATCCATAGGCCTACACCAAAGGGACAACACACGTCTCATTGCAACTTTGAAAAATTTAAAAAACTTAGGCAACACGGTTCTTGTTATCGAGCACGATGAAGAAACAATGCGCGAGTCAGATTATATTCTTGATATGGGACCTGGGGCTGGCGTGCATGGAGGGGATATTGTTTCTAAGGGAACTCCAGCTCAGATCATGCGTAATAAAAAATCTGTTACCGGAAAGTATCTTTCTGGTAAATTAAAAATACCCGTCCCGCAAGAAAGACGTGCTGGTACAGGTAAAGAGCTAAAGATTGTCGGAGCAATAGAAAATAACCTGAAAGATGTGCAAGTCAGTATACCTTTAGGAAAAATGGTACTGGTAACTGGTGTGTCTGGTTCAGGCAAATCCACTCTGATCAATGAAATACTTTATAAGTCTCTTGCTCATAAGGTTATGCGTAGCAAAATAGTTGCTGGTAAGCACAAAAAGATTGAAGGGATTGCAAATATAGATAAGGTCATCAATATTGACCAATCTCCTATAGGCAGAACACCACGTTCTAATCCAGCTACCTATACAGGACTTTTTACTCCTATCCGGGAATTGTTTGCCAATCTTGAGGAAGCGAAGCTACGTGGTTATAAACCTGGGCGTTTTAGTTTCAATGTTTCTGGTGGGCGCTGTGAGAATTGCCAGGGAGATGGAATTATCAAAATAGAAATGCACTTTCTACCCGATGTCTATGTGGTTTGTGATGTTTGCCAAGGAAAACGTTACAATCGAGAAACCTTGGAAGTCAAGTATAAGGGTAAGACTATTTATGATGTTCTAGATATGACTGTCGAAGACGCGTTGGTATTTTTTGAAAACATTCCCTCTATCCGCAATAAACTCAAAACCTTGGTAGAAGTAGGTCTAGATTATATCAAATTGGGGCAAGCCGCTACTACCTTTTCTGGTGGAGAAGCACAGAGGATCAAGTTAGCTAGCGAGCTTTCCAAGCGTTCTACAGGTAGGACATTGTATATTTTAGACGAACCAACAACCGGATTGCATTTTGATGATGTAAAAAAGCTACTTTCAGTTTTAAACCGTTTGGTAGATAAGGGCAATTCAATGGTAATTATCGAACACAACTTGGATGTGATCAAATCTGCTGACTATATCATCGATATGGGGCCCGAAGGTGGTGATGCCGGAGGTGAAGTTGTGGTAACTGGAAGTCCAGAAGAGATCTGTAAGAGCAAGGCTTCGCATACCGCGCAGTACTTACGCAAAATTCTATGAAGTGGAATCTTTATGTAAATGCAAACGATAGGAAAAGCCTTGCGCAGAGGCAATGCGTTGTAGTGATCCACCGATTAAGTTTAGCATAGTACTGTGCAATTTGAGACCTTGTTTGTTACCATAGCTATTGCTTGCAGCCTCGCTGCCATTGTCAGAAATAGTTACACACAATTCTGGATGAAATTCCAGTTTGACATTGATTCGTAAGGGAGAGGTCTTAGGAATTGCATGTTTGCGAGCGTTGCGTACAATTTCTCTGCAGGCAAAGTAAAATACTTCTAACCTACTTTCTGAGATTGTCTGTAAGTATTCCTGTTGTTCTCCTTCTGTATGCCAATAGATTTCACAGGAGGGACATTCTATATGTAGCATTTTTTCTAGATCTTCGACAAAAGATTCTTTTTGGATCTGCAATGAAGGCAAGGAGTAGAGCAATTGTGAAATCTGTTTGTGCATATCCATCAGGGCACTTACAACGGGAGAAAACTGTTCGTTGTAAGAAAAGGCTACAATGTTTGCGTGCAGCTCTGGCAACAACTCATCGTGTAACAAACGTCTAACTTCATAATCATTTTGTTTGTCTTGTAGGAGCGTTTTTTTCTGCAGTTGGACAATTTGCTGGGCGATCGAAAAGCTAGAAAATATTTCCAAAACTCTTTGGCTGATGATACGGCTTATCTCAAATTCCTCTTCACGAAAGACCCTATTGTTTTGTTTGCTGCCTAAAAATAAAAACCCCTTGCTTTGGTTTTGTAAAGTGAAATTAAGAAAGAAGTTTAGTTCTGCTTGTATGGCTTTTGGTAGAGGATAAATGTCATCTGTTAGCTGGTTTTTATACCTAATAGAATTGCAGTGCTGGATTACTTCTGCTGGGAGTTTTTGCTGGGGAGGAAAGCTGAGAATTGTTTCTCCAATAGGCAAAATGCTATCAGGGAGGTACAAAACAAGTCTTTCTATATTGAGAATTTCCTTACATAGAGTTGCAAGGAGTTTTTCTAATTCTATATGGATTTGTTGTATTTCTGTTAAAGAATCTTGTGAGAAGCCTTTAAAGGATAAAAAAGAAAACAATAGGCGTCTGGTTTTGCGCATTTCTTGCGCAACTCTGCGATAGGAAAGAGTTTGAGAAAACAGAAACAATAATCCTACTAGCAAAAAATAAAGCCTTTCGCCAGAAACCTGTTGTAGATACCACAAACTCACACTGTAGATGCCAATGAATACTAAGACATGCAGCCATTCCTTGTGCAGGCTTAGTTCTGGTAGTGATTGTTGAGAAAGGGCTTCAAAAGAGATTACAGCTTTTGCAAATGCAAGTAAAACTAAGGTGATAAGCGTAGTGATTGTTAGATCTGCATAGACAAAAAAGGCAATGCTTTTCTTCTCCCCAGTGAAAATGGTATAAGATACGATGCAAGCAATGGTAAATAGGGCAAGCGATACCAAACGAAATTGTTGGTAGGTTCGAGTTTTTCGTACATCTTTAGAATAAGTTAACTCTTTAAGTCGAAATGGAAGCAAGGCCAAGAAGGTAATTGCCAATAGGTAACTCGACAAGAGAATTCTACTGAAAAAGGAAATTTGTCCTAGAGTAATATTCGCAAAGGTAAATGTATCTTTCGTGTATAAGTCATAGAAAACACTTACACTACAGAGCAAAGGTAGGGTAAAGAAAACTGAGTTTTGTTTCACGTCTTTATCAAAAAACCATTTGGTAATCAAGAACCAAAAGAAAGGCAGACACAGGCTTATGACTAAGAATACGACTAACAAGATCTTCATCGCAGGGACAAACCTTTGGAATAGCTTTTCCAGGTAGAGAACGTGTAAGAAGAAGAATAGGCTTGATAAACCAAGCGATATACTACTGATATAAAATAACAGATCCTTTTTGCGAGAACGAAATACAGTAATCATTGTAAGCCAAGCTAATAGAAAGAAGTTGTAGCTCGACAAAACTTGAATCGCAGCTATTGCCATTCTAGCCATTCTCCCTTTTTTTCATAGAAAGCTCTACCGTCTTTCTCCCAATGCAATAGTTTATTTTCTCGTACAATGAGAGCAGCCCGTGTGCGAGCAATTTTTTCATCTTCTTTGTTTTCTTTCAAATCCCAGACAATATAGATCTGTCCGTTGATACGACTGATAGTTCGTTTGTCCTTATAGCCCATAATACGGGCGATTTGTTCGTTGCTATAACCATTACCAAGTAGCAGAGCAACTTTTAGTTCATTTGGTTCGAGTAAATTGAGAGGAGACGAATGATCCGCTTGGATGACTTCTTCTACCCTATCTGCGATTTCTGGATCAATAAAGCTTTTTCCAAAAATAGCGTCACTGACTAAGGGTAGGATCATGGCAGGCAAGAGGTAGTTTGATTTTTTTACATAGGCGAAATGGCTTAGAATTCCAGAATGGCGGAATTGTCGGAAGTAACTATCTTTGTCCTGAATAGAATATATGACTACGGGTTTTCTAGGAAACTCTTTACGAATCTCTACAATTGTTTCGATTCCGTTGAGTGTTCCTGCAAGAGATACATCCATTAGATATACGTCTGGAGAGTCTTGTAAATTCTCTAAGGCTTTCTCACCACTAGTATAATGAGCCATAACTTTCACCTTTTCTGTGTGCTCTAACCCTTGGATGAGAGCCTGGCTTAGTTTTTTATTATCTTCTACTAAAATGAGACTGGGAACTCGCATAAAGGAACAAATAGTCTATTCTTTGCGAGCTGTCAAGCACCCAAGTGCTTAGTTTGCTTCACCCAGAGACTGGAATTGTAGCCAGATTCGTATACTATTGTTGTTATGAAGTTACAGAGATTTTTCGATATTTTTTTGGCAATTCTAGGTTTAATACTTTTTAGCCCAGTTTTGCTTACTGCTAGTGTTTGGATTTACTTCGAACTACGGCAAGGTTTTTGCTTTGTCCAACAGCGTGTTGGAAAAGATGGTGTACTGTTTTCTATCTATAAGTTTAAGACCATGCTAGAGGGTAAGGTAACTCGTTCTGGAGCGTTTTTACGTAAAACAGGTTTAGATGAAATATTACAATTTTACAATGTACTGAAAGGGGAGATGTCTATTGTTGGGCCAAGGCCTTTATTGGCGAGCGATCTACAACGCTTGGGTTGGGAGCAAAACTTTCCTGAAAGATATTCTATAAGACCTGGCATTACAGGCTTGGCGCAATTGTATGCCGGCAGTCATGTAAAAATTTCTCGCTTCTTAGATAATTATTACCTGGCCAACCAGTCCTATCTGCTCTACTGTAAGATCATTTGTATCTCTTTTTTGATGAACGTGCTAGGGAAAGCTAAAGTTCGTACCTATCTCTACAAGCGATGGCAAAACCGTAAAAGTGACTTTGCTTGGAAGCATTGGTACCAAAAATTTGCAGCTAGGAGCAAGAGAACATTTCCGAAACCTTTCTTGGAAGAGGAACTTTTGCCTGCGGAAAAGAGACAGGCGATCTGTTCTTCTTTAGCGATATTCCAGTTAGGAGAGTCTGGAGAGGGCAGGGTAGCTCGCGAAATTGACGAAACTGAGTTTTTTGGGATAGATCGTTACTATCGTAAGTCGCTGGGGTTATTTGTCAGAGAGGAAAGTCGACATGCAGCCCTATTGAAACTATGTATTAAGGCTTTTTCGGGTGAAGTACTGCTTCGTAGCCAGCAAGAAAGGGCATTTCAGTTTTTACGCAGGTTGTTGGGTGTACGTTTGAAATTATTTATTTTATCAGCGGCGGAAGTAGTAGGAATTGTATTTTACAGAAATTATGCGGAAAAGCTGCCCCTATCACAAACCAAAGCGATTCTTAGAGAAATCGTATCTGATGAAGAGTTGCACTTGCAATTTCATATGGAACTTTTTACTAAAATGATTGCGAACTCTTGTCTACGCGAGGCTTTTTTCTTTTTTTGGCGTAGTTTTGTATTCTGTTCTTTGCTAGCCGTTTATTGTTTACACTATAAATACCTGCGTGAATTTTCTATTCGCTGGTCAGTTGTTTATCAGCAGTATCTAAAACAATGCCGCGTGGTAGCTGTTTTTCTCCGCAATAAAAATGGCGAACTTTGGCAGGTAGATAAGGTGAGAATGCTATGAATTTTGAATATTTTTTAAGAAGCGACTGCTAGTTGCTTGCGTGCGTCAATTTTTAAGATATTATTCTCTATGGAATAGCTTAAGTCGTATTGTGCTTCACTGGCAATGCGGTACAATCCGAGTTGGCTACCTTCAGCATTAGGATTTTCAATAATTTCTTCCATTCGTTGCAAATACAATTGATCTTTGTCATCGCTTGCCATAATTTTATCTATAATTTGTAAGAAATTCGTTACGGCTTGGTTTTTCTCGATTGCATTTTTTACACTGATACCAATTGTTTCAGGAGATATAGAAAAATCTAGCCGCACATTAGCTTGTTCTTTATTATCTGTAGTGCCATATTTAATCGCATTCTCCATCAATTCAGAAACTACCATAATGGCATACTCAATTTGTCCTTCTTCTGACTTATCCATAAATTTTCTAACTAAATCTTTAATATTGCTAATAATATACCACAAAGGGGATGTTTCTAGATTAAAAAATCTTTCTAATTTCTCTTGCATAAATAGTTATTCCTAGCAAAAATTTTAGGATTTAGCTCAACAGTTAGAATAGGGTTTTGCTAATAATCACAAAGAATTATACTATATTAGACATATAATTTCTACAAAAAAAAATAGTTTTTGGAGAAATTTAATAATTTATTGCCAAAAATGGTAATGTGGTTAACTTTCCACTCGATTGCGTCCGTTATTTTTAGCTGTGTAGAGTGCCTCATCAGCTCGTTTGATAAGTTCTTCTTCTGTTTCTCCAAACTTTAGGCAAGCTACACCGAAACTGGCAGTTTTTTTTCCAACTTTAGGAAATGTGTATGCAGCAATTTGCTTTCTCATTCCATTGGCATATTCTTTAGCTTCTGTAAGAGAAGTGTTGGGAAGTAGAATTACAAACTCTTCTCCTCCCCAACGCCCCAATACGTCATCCGGTCTCGTATTTTTTTGTACAAGAGCAGTCATTTCCACCAAAACTTTGTCCCCAACTTGGTGTCCATAGGTATCGTTAACTGATTTGAATTTATCTACATCAAAAATAATTACAGAAAGTTTTAATTGGTACTGTGCACTTTTTGCTATTTCTTGTTTAAAGATTTGATCAATTTTGTAACGGTTGTAAACTTGCGTGAGAGAGTCGGTAATAGACATTTTTTCAATTCGTTTTTTAGCACTGATATCGTGGCTAATAGTAGTATAGCCAACGACTTTCCCATCTTCAGCAAATTCAGGAGTGACAATTGAAAAAAACCAAATCGTTTCTTGGATTTTATTTTTAATCTCTATTTCACCTTTCCAAACACCATCTTCCTGTAGTTCTTTGGCAATATCTTTGTACATGCGGCTTGTGTTGAAAAGTGTATATGGTTTGCTTACGAGCTCTTCTTTGCTATAACCGGTGATTTGGCTAAATGCATTGCTAATTCGTTTGGTATAGCCTTCGCTATCCGTAGCGTATACGATGACGTGTCTATCGATTATTTTAGAATTTTTGCTTAGTTCGTCTAATGCAGTTTGTAACTTTCTTTGCAGTTTGGAAGGTACATAGGCTATGAGTAAAGCTAGAGGAATCGAAGCAAGGATCACTGTTAAAATAATGATAAATGCATTTTTGATATTGTTATTTTTGAGTTGTTCCACAATGTCTTTATTCGGTTCTATGATGAGTTTGGCCTGATCTTTGTTTTGCAAAATACCAGAAATATCAAAGCTGTTTATCAGTTTGTAAGAATAATTTGTTTGACTGAGGATCTGATGTGAAATTTGCGGCATTGCTTTTTTTAGAGTATAATCTTTTTCTAAATAACGACTCCAAGATTTTTTACTTTCTGGATGTAAAATAAATTCCCCATCTTTATCTACAATGTAAATGTTAAAATCATTGGAATTTAGGAAGAGCTCAAAGAAAGTTTTAATTTTTAGACTGATGATCACAAGACCTTGGAATTGATCTTGCGAATACAGGGGGGTGGAGATTCTCATGGTAGGAATAATAGGATACTCTATTTTACCATGTTCTAAATTTAAGTCTAGGTTCGAATACCAATACTTTCCAGCTTGCAGCTTTTTGGTTTCTTTGTAGTAATAGCGGTGGCTTTTGTTTTGTAGTTTTGTAACAATATGTGCATAGGTTTGGTTTTTTTTCCGATCTAGGCGTATTATTTCCCTTCCATTTCTATCGATATACCGAATTTTTATCATCTTATCAAAAGAATCCATTTGGGAAAAGAAAAGATTGATTACCTGTTGTTTGTAAGATCTTTTTTGATCGTTATTGGCAGGTTGGAGCAAATATTCTTGCATAATAGGGTTGATAGCAACTGATTTGACATGGTTTGTTGCATCATTGATGTATGCCTGGAGCATTTTTTTGCGGTTGTCTGCGAGCTTGAGTGCGTTGCGTTTGATTTCTTTCTCTATATTTATATAGCGAATGTTATAGTTGATAACTGATGTGAATACAGCAACGATTGACCCAAAGATTAGAAAATAAAAAAGAAAA
>JBCCIA010000135.1:0-13225 GCA_039028475.1 Spirochaetota bacterium
AACTTTTTCTTATTTTTTGCTTTTGGTTGTGAGACAATTTCCTGGCGAATAGGAAGGATCATACATAAAATAACGAAGTATATAAGAATTTTTTTTTGCTGCATAGTTACTTATGAATTCAATGTTCGTAACTAAATAAAGTCTAACTATGCAGCAAAAAAAAATTCTTATATACTTCGTTATTTTATGTATGATCCTTCCTATTCGCCAGGAAATTGTCTCACAACCAAAAGCAAAAAATAAGAAAAAGTTATCAGCAAGGGAACGCAAAAGACGCGCAAGGGCCGGTCGTATTACCCGCGGCCGAGGAGGAGCTTCGTTTACAGCGGATTGGCGTGATACAGATCTAAAGGATTTCTTGAAGGGTATGGCTGCTATC
Organism: Spirochaetota bacterium; assembly: GCA_039028475.1. Classification (GTDB taxonomy): domain Bacteria; phylum Spirochaetota; class Leptospiria; order Leptospirales; family Leptospiraceae; genus JBCCIA01. The sequence goes on from JBCCIA010000135.1 coordinate 380, forward strand.
ATAGGGAAAAATATTCTCATCGATGAATCGATGAAATCGCAAAAAATTACCATCATCTCACAAAAGCGTATCCCTGTGAAAAATGCTTACTCTTTTTTGAAATCTGTCTTAGAATCACAGGGCTATGGAGTCGTAGAAGAGAACGATTTGATCAAAGTCATCAAAATAAAGCAAGCCTCTAGTAAGTCCTCTGTTGTACGTGTGGGTCGCTTTTTTCCATCCGAAAGCACCGATCAAAACGAAATCATTACCCAAATCGTCCCCATTTACGACGCCTCAGCTCGCCAGTTAGAACCAATTCTCAAGCAAGCAACTTCTACCAATACCCAAATACTGGTCTACAAGGAAACCAATACATTGGTAATTACTGGCCTCGCTGGTGACATCCAAAAACTACTCAATATCGTCAACAGGCTAGACCAAAAATCTTCCGAAGGCCCTGGCTCTACTGCTTCTGCCGGTGACATCCATATCTACACTTTGGAATACAACCAGGCGGATAAGCTAGCAAAGGTTTTGGTAAAGTTGAACATGCCAAAGGTTGGACTGGCAACTGCTGATAAAAAAAAGAATACCCGTAGCAATAAAAAAATTCCCGCAGTAGCCCACGAAGACTCCAACTCTATCATTGTCACTGCAAACAAAGAAGAGTGGCAAGAGATCAAAAAGATTATCAAAGTTTTAGACTTACCACGCAAACAAGTGCTATTGGAAGTTTTAATTGTGGAATTGATTTCCAGCGATCTCAACGACTTTGGTATCGATTGGCGTTTGCGCGAAGGAGCTTATGGCCAGTACAACTCTGGTCTTGCTGCGGAAGGTGGAGTAATTGACGCAAACGGACGCCCAACCCAAGTCAACACCCTCTCCGGTTTCTCACTGGGCTTTTTGCAATCGGGTCGTAGCGAGATCATTGGAATCTTAAACGCAAATGCAACCAATGAGAACTTCAACGTTCTTTCTGCTCCACAAGTTCTGACCATAGACAACCAAAAGGCAACTATCAATGTAGGGCAAGATGTCCCGGTACGAACCCAAAGAAGGAATGCCGGATTGGCAGGGGCAAACGCTGTGACCGTGGATAACTTCGAATACCGGCCAACGGGAATAAAACTAGAGTTTACCCCACATGTAAACAAAAACGATATGATTACCTTAGAACTGGATCAAGAGGTTAAAAGTGTTGCAGGGTTAGTGACACAAGGCGGGAACCCTACCTTCAACAAACGAAATATCAATACCACCATTACTGTTGAAAACACACAGACAGTCGTCATTGGTGGTTTGATTTCAAATGACAAGCAAAAGAGCATTTCAAAGATACCAGTAATAGGTGATATTCCTCTAATTGGTCGCTTTTTCCGTCGTACCACTACACAAATCAAGAAAACCAACCTAATGGTATTTCTCACACCGCATATTTTGGACACCCGCGAAAAAGCAGACAAAATGACTTTCAAAAAGAAAAAAGAGCAAGAACGCGAATCGCGCAACCGGGAGCAAAAGATTCGATGAAACGACAGGCAACTCTAGGTGATATTCTTGTTGATGATGGGATCATTTCCCAAAAAGAATACCAAGAATCTGTAAAGGTTCTAGAAAAGAGCAACTTATCGTTAAGCCAAATCATCCAAAAAAAAGGCTATGCCGGTGAAGTAGATATTATCAAATCCTTGGCTCGTCTGCACAGCATGGACTTCCATGAAAAATTAGAATTCCACAACGAAGAGGAAATCTATAACCGCATTCCCTTCAAACTGATCCAGAAAAGTAAAATGGTACCATTTCACAAGGAGAATAATACCATATTTGTTGCGATTAACGAACCGACAGACCTGCACCCGCAAGATGACATCCGTTTTTGCCTCAAAGAATACAAGGTAAAATTTGTCTTATCTCCTGAAACGGAGATTACCCGCATCATCCACGCTCACTTCGACAAAACAACCTCAGATGCGAAGGAGATGATGGATGAAATGGTCGATGGGGGACTGGATGACCTCGATTTAGACAATGATTCCCTAGACATGTCCAATGACGCCCCCATTATCAAGATGGTCAACGTCATTCTATCGCAGGGTGTCAGCGAGCGTGCTTCCGATATTCACATCGAAGCCTATGAAAAAACAGTCACCGTGCGCTACCGTGTAGACGGTATTTTACACAAGGTTCTATCTCCGCCTAAATCCTACCATGCCGGGATTGTCTCGCGTATCAAGATCATGTCGAATCTAAACATTGCAGAAAACCGTTTGCCGCAGGATGGTAGGATCAAATTAAAACTGGCAGGCAAAGACATTGATATCCGTGTATCTACCATCCCCTGCCAATACGGCGAACGGGTAGTGATGCGTTTGTTAAACAAGACAGATCAGAAATATTCTTTGGATATGATGGGCTTCACCCAACATCTGATGGACCCATACAGAAAGCTAATCTACCAACCGCACGGCATTATCTTAGTAACAGGCCCTACGGGTTCAGGGAAATCCACTACCCTGTATTCCTCACTTACTGAACTAAATACCCCCGAACGCAATATCATCACCTGTGAAGACCCGGTGGAATACCAGATCGATGGAATTTCACAGATGCAGATGCAAGAAAAAATTGGTATGACCTTTGCCACCGGCCTACGCGCTATTTTACGGCAAGACCCGGATGTGGTGATGGTAGGTGAGATCCGTGACGAAGAAACAGCTCGGATAGCTATCCAAGCATCACTCACAGGTCACTTGGTTTTTTCTACACTACACACCAATGATGCAGCCAGTGCAGCAACACGTCTAATTGATATGGGCATTGAACAATACCTAATCACCTCAACTGTGCTGGGCTTTATTGCCCAGCGTTTGGTACGGAGAATTTGCACGGACTGCCGTACCTCTTACGAACCAGATGACAAAGAACTCGAATCGCTAGGCCTACGTAGAGAAGACCTGCAAGATGGTAAGCTATTCAAAGGAGCCGGTTGTAGCAAGTGCATGGGAACAGGCTATAAGGGGAGAATTGGTATTTACGAACTTCTGGTAATGAACTCAGAAATTAAGAAAGCAATTCTCAGGGGAGCTGATGCCAGTGAACTAAATGATATAGCGATTGCTACCGGTATGGAAAACTTACGTCGTTACGGTTTGGGTAAAGTAATCGAAGGGGTAACAACACCAGACGAGATTTTACGGGTGGTGAGCTAATGGCCTTATACACATATGTTGCACTCAATAAAAAGGGAAAAGAAGAAAAAGGCATCATCGATGCCAACAACATCCAAGGGGCCAGGAATCGTCTAAAAGCCAAAGGCTTGTATGTTCGCTCGGTCAAAGAGGATAAAGAAAAACAAGAACGCGAGCTCTTCCCCTTTTTAACCAAACTCATCTATCGTATTTCCCGTAAGGAAGTTGGTCTATTTACCCAACAACTGGGAACCCTCTTAGGAGCGGGTATCCCTTTAGATAAGTCCATTTCTAATATCATCGATCAAACAGAAAACGAATACTTCAAAAAAACCTTGATCGAGATGAAAACGAGCATTACCGAGGGGAGTACACTGTCTGATGCAATGGCCAAAAGACCGGATATCTTTCCGCAGCAGTACCCGTCTCTCGTTTCGGTAGGAGAAAAAACGGGTCAGTACGAGTCTACATTGATCCGTTTGGCAGAGTTAGAAGACGCTGCTGCGGACATGCGTTCGAAAGTACAAGTGGCAATGATCTACCCCTTTATTATGGGAGGTCTCTCCCTGGTAGTAACTATCTTTCTTTTGACTGTGGTAATCCCCCAGATCCAAGAGTTATTTTCTCAATTTGATGCAAAACTTCCTTTGATTACCCGAATTGTAATCGGACTTTCGGGGGCAATCATCAACTATTGGTGGTTGATGATTGCGTCTATTGTAGGAACTGTATTAGGCTTTTCGAAATACAAGAGTACCGAAGCCGGTAAAAAAAAGTGGGATAACTTCATCTTAAAAATTCCTATTTTCGGAACTTTATCACGCAAAGTTGCCATTAGCAGTTTTTCTCGCAATATGGGGGTCTTGCTTGTCAATCGCGTACCTTTGTTGACCTCCCTGCAAATTGTTACTGGCATTGTAGAAAATAGTTTGTTCCGCCAAGAGATAAGAGAGGCAATTGAAAAGATCAAAGAGGGAGGCAGATTGGCTGATTCCCTCAGCCAATCTACCATTTTGACACCAATGGCACTCGGAATGCTCGCTGCCGGAGAGGCATCCGATACGGTACCAGAAATGATGAACAAGTTGGCAGAAATATTCGACAAAGAAGTAGATAATGCAATCAAATCGATGACGCAGAGTCTGGAACCGATTATGATTGTAGTGATGGGTGGGTTGATATTTACGATTATGGCTGCAATTATGATGCCCATGTACAAACTTACCCAGCAGATCCAAAGTCTATAATATATAGAGAGGAAACTATGAAGACAAATAAGTTGCAAAGAAACCTACGAAAAGGGTTAACTTTGGTAGAATTAGCTGTGGTAGTATTGATTTTAGGTGCCATTATAACTTTGGTTGCCGTTGGTATTAACCCAGGTGAGATGAAAGACAAAACTGCTGCATTAAAATTAAGGAAAGATTCGAGTGAACTATTGCTCCATTTAGAAAGATATATGGAAAGCAACGGTAGCTATCCGTCAGAAGAGCAAGGCATACAAGCCCTAGCAGAAAGGCCAACCACTGGTGACATTCCTGAAGACTACAAACCAGTTGTAAGAAAGAAAGCCTCCGTAAAAGACCCTTGGGGTTCGTATTATGCACTTAAGTACAATGATGAGGGAGACCCCGAAATTTGGACTCTAGGCAAAGACAAACAAGAAGGTGGACAAGGCAAAGCAAAAGATTTTAACATTGCAGACACTGATAACTACCCCAAAGCCTTCAAAGGAAAGAACGACTAAGTTTTTTTCATACCGGCATAGAATATTCTACTGTGTCGGTATCCACTTTATGATTGAAGTAAAAGAGTTTAGCTAAAGCAGACATGCAAAAACATATCCCTCGAAGAGGTTTTACCTATGCAGAGATAGGAGTTGTGGTATTGATCGTTGCAACCACTATGACCCTCGTCTTTACCAATTTAGATTCGATTCCAGAACAAGCACAACAGGCAGGGATAGAGCAGCGAGATCAAAGCTCGCAGGTACAGAAACAACGTAGCCAAGACCCTATTGCACGCCCTCCGGCAAGACCACAGCAGCGACCAGAGCCTAAACAGCAAACAAGTGAATCGCAAAACACGCAAGCCAACAACCTTAGTGACGAAGAGGAAGTAAAAGAACCTAAACAAGTTGATGCTCCTGCTCCCAAGTTAGACAAAGCAAGCAAAAAACGCCTAAAGAGAATAGCCAAAGAACTTGAAACAGATGCAGAACATTTACTGAGATATATTAGAAAGTATGAAGGACATTACAATACAAAAATTAGTGAGAAGCAAGGGCTGCTGGTTCTCTTACAAAAACCAACAGGTGTAGACTTTAAAGACACAAAATTCAGAGTGATAGCCGAAAACAAAGCACATCTGTATGACCCTTGGGGCAATATGTATGTTTTAGTATACGCCTTGGAAAACGAACTGCAGATTTGGACGTATGGCAAAGACAAACAGAAAAATGGTTCTGGCCAAGGTCTTGACAAAGACTTTAACATTTTAAACCCCAATACATACCCACAGGTTCTGCGTTCCTTATGAAACGGTCACAAATCCGCAAAGGCCTCACCCTGGTTGAACAGGTGGTTGTTGTGATGATCGTTGGTATGCTAATTTCTATGACAATGTCGAGTTTGATGAACCTAATCAACCCTTCGGCAGAGGATGACGCCGACAAACTCAAAGCCAGCTTCATCTACTGCTACCAAACGGCTCGAATCAAAAACCAAACCGTCATTCTAGAGTTAGATATTGAAAAAAACTCTTACCAAGCCTTCCGCTTAAATCGTGGAGATGAGGGAATAGATAAAAAGAAATTACTAGACGTCTCTATGGCGATAGACATTGTACACGTTACAGATATGCGTGGCATCAAATACGAAGCCGGAAAATTGAAAATACCATTTACCTACTCCGGCGTCTCAGAGGACTACAATATTCACTTGGGAAGCGGTGGAGAAATCAAAAAAACGGTACAGCTCTACCGCTACAACGGCAGGGTAGTCTTAAAAAATGGTGAGAAAGACCGTATTTCCACTTTAGGAACAGAACAAGCCGAGGGCACTTTTTCGGAAACAGATGACTGACAATGCAAAGGAACATACCTAAGTTATGAAAGTACAAAAAACTAGACGCGGATTTTCATTGATCGAAGTAGCGATCGCACTCGGAATTGCAGGCTCTGCTATGGTGTGGACCTACTCCTTGATTAGCAAAGGTCTCACCATGCAAAGGCGAGGCGAAAACCTTGCAAACGCAGTTTTACTAGCACGCATAAAAATGGCACAGATCGATGCCAGTACAAAATTAGAGCAAAAATCAGATAGTGGTGAAATACCAGGCTACCGTGGGTATACCTATGAAACAGTCATCCGTGAAGAAGAATTGGATCTCTTGCAAGCAGCAAAAGGAGGATCGGCAGACAATCCGGCAGCTCCTGATGATTTATTGGAAAATAGCAGCAACCAAGGCTTGGATGAGCTATTGAAAAAACGCGGTAAAACGCAAAATGAATCGCAAACTGGTGGAATTATCAAAGTTCTACGAATTGTGGTAAAGATCAACTACCCAGATGGCTTTAAAACGGCAAGCTATGTAGCAGAAACGTTCAAGGCAGCAAAGTTCTAAGTATGAAACGAAACCCAGCTATTCGCAAAGGTACCAACTTAGTGGAACTTGCCATAGTTGTTATGATCTTAGGGACAATGTTTGTCGGGATCTTTGCCTGCTATTACACGGCTCTGAAGATTTCAAAAAACTCAGCCCCCAAAATAGGCTCCTCTAAGAAAGACGTACTGTATGCGGTAGAAAATGTTCGCAAAACGTTGACACAGACCTTTTACAACACCAATGCCAAACAACTCGTATTCAAAGGCAAAGGCTCTGGAGTGGGAGGAGAGAGAAGTGACCGCCTGGTCCTTGCAGCCCATCACTCAGGCTCTGAAGACATAGGCAGCCCAGCAATCCGAGAAGTTGAGTTCTTTCTGCGAGAGATGACCGAAGAAATCGAAATCCCTGGTGCAGGAAAATACTATACCTTGGTCAGAAGAGAAGATGAGATGGTAGACAACCTCCCCCTTCGTGGAGGCACAGAACACGTACTATTAGAATACGTAAAGAGTTTTCAGCTAAAATATTCTACACGTGGCATCAAATGGTTAGACGAGTGGGATGCAAAACTTACTAAAAGTGTCCCCAAATTGATACGAATTGAAATCATAGCACTCATCGGTAAAAAGGAGGTAAAATATGAAACTCTCGCCTTTCCGGGTCTCTATTTTAAATAGCAAGCGGCGGGGAGCAATGGTAATTATGCTGGTGTCAGCGATTAGCTCAGCTTCCTTCCTAACAGCCAATAAATACTTCAAAGAACGTCTGATGGAATACAAAATAGCTACGTCCGATGCAAATGGATTTCGCGCCTACCTTTTTGCTCGCGCCGGTTTGCAAGGCGCGATAGGAGCATTAAAAAAAATCCCAGAAGAAATGCTCTACCAATCTGGTATAGCCTTCAACCCACCCCCCATCCCTATTGGCAAAGGGCGCACTAAGGGAATGGTATACTATAAGATGTCTCCTGAAGATGGAAAGATCAATATCAATGCCCTAGTGCGTAGGGGTGATGACCAGCCAAACCTACGCTCGCAAGAAATGCTGAGCAGACTTTTCGAACAGCTAAACATCAAACCGGAACAACTCTATCCAATAATCGACTGGATGGATACAAACTCAGAAGAAATCGGTGGTGGTGCGGAACTCTTCTATTACAGCAGCCTAAAACCACCACGCAAAATCAAAAATGCCCCACTCTACTCCCTATCAGAACTTACATCCATCAAAGGATTCAGCCGGGAGTTAGTATACGAATCTCTCAAACCCAAAGACTACGACGAAAACCGTTCCTTAGATTTTGCGACCGATGAAGAAAAAATATTAGTCACTGATTCCGATTTTGTATTGTCAAATAATATCACTGCATTTATTCCTTACAATGAGCAGCTCGATGAAAGAGTCAATGTAAATGCTGCTCCGTACCACGTGCTCATGGCATTGTCAGAATTCATGACCAGGCAAGCTGCACTCAAACTTTTAAAATTGAAGGTCGAAAAGGGCGGTTATATAAAGAAATTAGAGGATTTGCAGCAGGTACCTGAGTTCCAAGTAAAAACATCTGGTGGTTTTACTCTCTACCATGAATTGGTAGGAGAAGCTTCTGCCGTTTCCGCAGGTCGGATCAAAAACAAAGGGGATGTCTACAGGATCATAGGAGTGGGTGTGGTAGGAAATCACGTGGTTAGGAAAGTCAGCTGTCTATTTGATATAACTAATGATCGTGTAATATATTATTCTGAGGACTAATTTAATAGATGTTATACCAACAATACCTTGTAATCGATTACGGGACGACATACATCAAAGGGATGCTCTTCAAAGAGATGTTGGGTTCGATTACAATCTTACGAAGCGAAAAGCTAAGCATTGTAAATTTAAAGGGGAGTGAAGAGGATGAATACGAATACAACCTGGTTCGTTTCATCCAAAGTTTCTTCCCAGAAGAAAAGACATTTTTTCTCAATATTCCCACCGAAAAAATTATCATTCGTGATCTTCAGGTACCTTTTGGCAACCAAAAAACCGTGATGGAGGTCATGAGTTCCGAAGTAGAATCTGTCATCCCTTTCCCCATTGAGACAATGTCTATCCAAGGAACGATTTGGAAACTAACAGAAGAAAACTCAAATGTGATTACCTTCAGTGCACATGAAACAGATGTAATCAACTCTGTTGAGCCTTTGGTGAAAGAACAAGAAACACAGGTAAAATCGCTCTATACCGACCTTTACTCGATTGCTGCCATTGTAAAAACACACCACCAAAAAACGACTAATTACGAAACAGAAGCGCAACTGGACCTCGGTGGAAAGATTTCCATATTCAACGCGTGTTCACAAGGGAAACTCTTCCATTCCCGCTATTTCTTCAAGGGCGGACACCATATAACCGAAAAAATTGCTGATACATTGCAAATGTCTCACAATGAAGCGGAACAACTCAAAATATCCATAGATTTCAATATCTTTACAGAAGAAGAAGCGGAAGCAAAACAAAGAAGTAAGTTTCTCCGTATGTTCAACCTAAAAGAAGAAGACTACGCAAGTCTCAAGGCCATCATACTCGAAGTCCTAGAAGAGATCGCAGAAGAGTTAGAGAGAAGTTTGCAAGTTCTTCCCATTGAATCTGTACCACAAGTTGTCCATATTTCAGGAGGCTCATCCTCCTTCCCTGGAATTGAGACAGTGCTATCAGAAAGGTTAGAGATCCCCTTCCGCCGCTATGATTTTTTAGAGATCGAGCAAATCGATTATGTAAATTGTTTAGGAGCAAGTTACCAACAAAAATTTAACAAATGGGAAAAGGTTGACTTCTTAACCGAAAGGCTTGCAAAAAAGATCAATGTCAATACCTTCAACTTTGCCAAATTCCAAATCCACTTCACGCTGACACTTATCTCTTTGATTATACTCTTAACCGTATTTTTAGTCGGTATTATTATTGATCAAAAGAAAATTAAGAAAAACCAACTCGCGTTGAAAGAAAAGTATGAAAAGGGCTTCCGTACCAAATTAAAAGGCAAAGATGCTGCTGCTGCTGCTATATCGAAAGTCAATAAAGAGAAGAAAAAATCCGAAATTGTCCGTCTATTTTTAGATAAGGAAAACATTTTAGACTTAATTGACGATATTTCCAACCGCTTCCCTGATAAAGAAAGCAGTGACTTTGTCTTGGATCAGTTTACCTTTAATGGAAACAACATACAATTGTTCATTCGCGTAGCAGAATTTAGTGATATTGGCGCTTTGCAGAGTGGTTTGGAAAAGTCACTAAAGTTCATGAAAGTCGAGGTTCAAAACAAACGTTTGATCCAAGGAGCCAAAAAGTATAAGGTTAGTTTTAAATTTAAGTTAGAACTAAAAGTCAAAGGAAAAAAACGTAAAAAGAAGAAAAAGTATGTTAGATAAATTAGACGAAAGAGAAAAGTTATTTGTCATCGGCTTATTAGCGATAGTGTTATTCTCCCTAGTATTTATTGCCTTTAGCCGAATCTATAAATACCGCAAACAGCTAAGCGACAAAGTGGCCAGCACCCGTAGCCAATTTGTCGAGTTAGACAAACACATCAAAAATTATAACTACTATAGTTCGTTAAAGTCAGGCAGGGCGCAACAATCTACAGAAATCGTTGCAAAACTAGAACAATTGCTGACTCGGCATTCTTTAAAAGACAAAGTATCCAATATGCGTGATTCCCAAACTCTAATTTTGAAACGCTATAATAAGATCACCGTGGACATCAATTTTCGCTCGGTACACTTAGAAGATGTGTTTAAAATGATATACGACATAGAGGTCAATAAGCAGGTAAATAGCAAAGTAGAATACCTAAACTTTCGCAAGCCATTTGCAGAAAAAGAAACATATGATGTTAAGCTAAAACTATCTTCTTACAGTAAGGCTGGTAAAGCAGGTTAGATATGGTGGAAAAGGATGATTTAGCAGAATTAGAAGAATCTGAGTTGGGTACGGAAGAAGAGCATACTTTTGAAGAAGACTCAATTGAAAGTAAGTTTAGTATCAAACAAAAGCTCTTTGCCTGGATAGGAGGGTTTATCTCGTTTATTGCTTTTATCATTATTGTATTCCCCTATGAAGAGGTTACCCGTTACTTTGTCGCAAAAATGACCGTTCCTAAAAATATATTGGTGGATTTCCGCTCGTTAAACTTTTCCTTTTGGGGTGATAAAACGGTAGATGTACTAAAAGTACAGACTCCAGATGGAATGAGTGTAAAAGTAGAAGAGGTAATTGTTTCAGCAAGTCTTTTGGAATTATTACAAAAAAATGTCAAAGGAGAAACCATTGCTAAAATACTCTCCTTGGAAACAGAAAATTACGAGTTCAAAGTTTCCAATCTCAATATAAAGCATGACCTCAACAAAGTGGATACAGGATTGATGAAACTAAATGGCAATATGAAAATTAACTTTGTTGGAGGGAAAATACTCAAAACACCTGAATATGCCTTATTGGGTTCACTTGGCAATACTAAGATCAAATCGATTCTGGTAAATTTGGCCTTTCGCAACGGTACTTTAGAAATCCAAAAACTAAAACTACGTTCTGATAAAGTAAAGGTGGACATCAAAGGCCTCATCAAACTCAACCAAAACTTTTCCTATTCAAACCTAAGCCTAGACTTATGTCCAGAACTTACCAAAAAGTATGCGAATGAACGCCCCGATCTGGCCGATACCTTACAGCTATTTAAGAATTTGAAGAAATCCTCCTGCTTCAAAGTCAAAGGCACTGTAAGCAGTCCTAAGGTTGACACCCCCAACTTTTCAGAAATGAATAAGCCCAGTCTTCCAGAACAACCTCCTAGCAATACTCCCCAACCCCAACCCTCACAAAATCCACCAGCAAACCCTAGCAACACCCCGGCCAAACCTAAAACTCCCCCTGTTGTCAAAAAAGTGAATAAACCAGAAGCAGAGGAAGAGAAAGAAGAAGATTAACAAAAGCCTACAGTTGTTTTCATAAAACAACTTTCTGTCCTCTTAGACTCTGCTCTGGGAAGGATCTAGCAACCTTTCCGAACAGATTCTAAGTTAATTCATACTTGTCCAAGATCCTTTCTATATCACTGATCTTGATGGGCTTTAGAATTGATTCCGTAACTTGCAAATCCTCATTTTTCTCCTTAAAAAATACATCTGCGGACATAATAATAATAGGAGGAGACTGTTTCCCTGAATTTTGGATATTGTAAATGGCATCAAAACCATTCATAATAGGCATATGGATATCCATAAAAATCAAATCATAGTCGTTGTTAGAACACAGATCTGTAGCGATCTGGCCATTATCAGCAATGGTCACTTCGATACCCAATTTGCCGAACATACGCAATACCAGTTGTTGGTTCACGGGATTATCCTCTGCGACCAGTACATGATACGCGTTCTGGATTTTTTTGATTTCTTTGGGTTTTGTGGCGATTTGTTCGTGTTTTTGCTGGAACAGGTGGCAAAGGACTTCGTATAATTTTTTTTGCAGGACAGGTTTGACCAAAAATTCATCATATACAATCTTCTGATTTTGTATTTCTAAAAAGTCATAGGAAGAACAAATCAGTATGGGAACTTTCTCTCCATACTGGCTACGAATTTCCTCAGCTATTTCTATACCAGTTTTTTCAGGCATATTGTAATCTAAGATCAATATATCTGGTAAATGCTTATGCAATTCTGCAATGCCTTGTTGCGGTGAGACAAAACAAAGAGCCTGCATCTGCCAAAAGCGAAGAGTATACTCAAATACTTTTAAATTGGTAGAGTTGTCATCGATAATTAAGCAAACCTTGCCTTTGAGAAACGCATGTTCTGGGTTTAAATAATCAAGCCTCGCCGGTAAATTAGGAATGCGCAAAGGAATTTGGAAATAAAATTTAGTTCCGACATCACTTTGACTTTCAAACCAAATCGTTCCTTGCATCTTATCGACAATCTTTTTGGAAATAACCAAACCCAAACCAGTTCCACCGAATTTTTTTGTAGTGGAAGAATCAGCTTGCATAAAAGGCTTAAATAAGCGCCCCTGTTTCTCTGCAGGTATGCCA
>JBCCIA010000136.1:0-13213 GCA_039028475.1 Spirochaetota bacterium
AAAGAAAAAAGAATTCAAAAGAAAAGTATTATCTTTTCGGCCTTGGACTCCTTTGTCGTATTTATTTATGTTGATTACTTTTCTGATAGAGAAAATTACATTCTTTCATCCTTTTTCCGTATCTTATCAAAAAGCTAAAAAAATTGCAGAAACTCATCTGAAAAATAACTTCGAGGAAGATTTAGTTTTAGATCTAATGACAGATACGTGGTATGGATGGATATTCCATTCGGAAAGTGAGAAATATATGCAAACTGGTGAAAAACAATACGCACCATCTAGTAATATTCCGTTTGTAGTACTAAAAAGAAATGGTAAAATAGTACCGATTGGAACTACTAAGTTCTCCACATTAGAGGAAGAACAAATACTATCTAAGTTAGAACGAAAACTCTTTCTTATACAAGTTTCTTTTAGTTTGCTCAATTATACCATACTAGGATTCAGTATTTATTTTTCGCTAAAGCAAATTGTATGATAGTGAACTCTGAGATGACTCTATGTCTATAAGTTTTGAAGAAGCAAAAGAAATTGCCACATTAGAGTTGAAAATTGATGAGAAGAATGATATTGTTATAACAGAAATCGAGGAAAGAGATTATGGATGGATCTTTCATTATAATTTTAAAAAGTTTTTGGAAACTAAGAATTTGAAACATTCTCTAATAGGAAATGTTCCTCTATTTGTTTTTAAGGATAATGGCAAATTTAAATATATCTTTTGGAGTGTTAACAATCCTTATGAAGAATCATTAGAAAGCATAGAAGCATCAGCAAAATTTCGACGACTTCGAAGAATACTTATTCCTGTCACTATTTCAGTTATAGTTAGTTTACTCTTATATATTTTGGGTACAATAAGATTTTGAAATACCTATCAAACTCTCAAAGTAAAAATTGCTTGATAGGAGTATTTACACTATTACGACTGGTAGTTGAAATGGGGGCATCTCACAGGTTCCTTTAAGTTTACTCAACTATGTCATACTAGGATTGATTATTTATTTTTCGCTCAAGCAAATTATATAATAGTGAAATCTCCAATAAGTTTGCTGACTTTATGATTATAAACTCACCACAAAAAGCTACTCCCTTCCCTTTGTGATGAGGCTTGTCTCTTTTACTCTTCCAATTCTCTACGCACATCCTTTATGATCGCGTGAGCCAACTTGCGGTAACGAATACGGCGTTTCAAGGAATAAACATTGGGTTTGGCGAGTCTGTCGATGCAGACTGTGAGACGGTCGAGAAGACCTTTTAAATCGAAATCGTCTGTGTGTTCCATGTAGAACTCCTGGTTTTTCATAAATTTTAGAGAAACCCAAGAGTACACAAAAGGCTTGACTAGAAGAACTAGTAGACAAACCTAAAGAGGCATCCTCTTGGGTGTGGTTTCTCAGTCCGGACGAAGTTTCCTAGGCCAAGGCCGGGCTGAGAGCTTTTCGCATAGAATACGTCAAAAACGTATAGGGATAGAATAATTTTATATAGAAAGGATGTCTACTTTTTTTTGTAAGCAAATAATAAGTCCTAGCGAAAGATTTCAGTTGACAAACTTTTCTCACAAAACCTATTTTTAACGAGAGAGGTTCCGTGAATTCCCAAATCATTACAATCATTGTATCTTTATCTATCAGCATGTGCACAACACCACCCGTGAAGAGTACTTCACAAACGTGTGAATGTGGAAAGCAAGCAGAAACAAAAACTACAGTCCAAGAAAAAATAGTCACCAAAACAGAGACAATTGTCCAAAGGGTAACACAACCTCGCCTACACCCTGCGCAGAGAAAAGTTCGCTTGTCTACAGAAGAATTCTACCGCAGCGAACTGCAAAACCTGCGTGGTAAAAAAGTTCTCCTCGTGAGCAACCCCTCTGGCATTGGCCGAAACCCAGAAAAGCTACAAAAGCAATTCGCCAAATACGATGTTACCATTACAGCTATACTAGGAATGGAACATGGTTTTTTAGGTCTAAAAGAAGACTTTAGCCGCAAAAAAATATCGCGTGATGCAATTTTTGCTGTCCCTGTCTTCCACGCCTACCGCACCAAAAAAGAAAACTTACACCATTTATTGGAAACCGTTGATACAGTACTATTCAGCGTGCAGGATATGGGCATGCGCTGTTATACCTACATCACTGTGCTCAAACGATTGTTAGACGCTGCGGCGGGACAACGCACACAGATTCTAGTATTGGATCAAGTCAGCCCCAGCCTACACCTACCTCCACGCGGAGACACCTTGCTTGCAGAAAATCAGACCTTTGCAGGAGAATTTCCCTCTCTTGTATTCACAGGTATGAGCATCGGCGAGGCGGCTCTTTTCTACAATGCCGAATACCTTAAAAAATCTGTCAAACTCAAGGTGATACCCGTAAAAGGTTACCGGCGTGGCATGCGCATGGAAGAAACTGGCATCGCGTGGAACACCCCTTCCCCCAACCTTCCCACGATTGCAGCAGCCCGCAACTACCAGGCCTTGGTAAACTTGGAGGGGGTCAATGTATCGGTAGGCCGTGGTACACAAGCGCCTTTTGTGTACTTCGGCGCCCCGTGGATGCAAAACCCAGAAGACATCATAAAAGAATTGCACATCCGCAGCGACTACAAGGTATTGTTACAGCCAGTATACTTCCAACCCACTTTTAGTATGTACAAGGGAAAGATCTGCCGTGGCATACGGATGCAGGTACTAGACCCCACGTACGACCCAGTACACTTTTCCTACCACCTACTGAAATTGCTCAAACAATACTACCCCAATGACTTCCGCTGGCGCAAACAGGGCAAAGGCTATTCTATCGATAAACTATGGGGCAGCAATCGTTTGCGTCTCGCTCTTGACAGCGGTATGACCTATGCTCAGTTGCAAAAGCTGATAGGTCCGATAGAAGAGAAAAGTTTAGCAAAAGTAAAGCCATACTATTTGTACAAGCCATTGTAGAAACGTTACAGTAAATTTCACCTGACTTCAAAGCAGAGCCTTACTGCAAGGAACTTTCGATCTGGATCTCGGAGTGCAAGGTTTTATGTACAGGACACTTATCCGCAATTTCCAAAAGACGTGTTCTCTGCTCCTCCGACAAATCACCAATTAGTTCAATCTGGCGTATGATACGGTCTACCTTTGTCCCACTCGTCTCGCAGTCTGCACAGTCTTGTGAGTATACCTTGTCATGGCTCAAGTGGATGCGTACATCTTCTATATGCCACTTTTTCCGTCTTGCATACATTTGGATGGTCATAGAAGTACAAGCTCCCAAAGCAGTTAATAAGTAGTCATACGGGCCTGGACCTAGATTGGTTCCACCATATTTTTCTGGCTCATCTGCGATAAGAGAATGGCCTGCTGCTTGTACTGTAGTATAAAAACCATCCTCTCCCCGGCTGCTGACAACAACTTGCTGGGAAGTTTGTAAGGGCTTTCTTTGCTCCAAGTCCAAATACTTTTTCACCCAAGAGGCAATTACAGAACCAGCATAACTAGCATCCTTGCGAGAAGAGAGAAAATGGTCGGCTCCATCTAAAGAAACAAAAGATTTTGGATGCTTGGCTGCGATAAAAATTTTTGAGGCGTTGTCAATGCCAACGACGGCGTCTAGAGGAGCGTGCATCACAAGAAGAGCTTTCTTCATCGAACGAACCTTCTCATCCATTGCATTTGCATCTAGATCCTCCAGAAACTTACGATCAATGCGAAAACGACGGCCGACAATTTCAACTTCAGCAACGCCCTTTTCTTGGATTTCCGCTTCTTTTGCTTGGAAATGTTTTTTGACATGAGCCGGCTCTGCTGGTGCTCCTATGCTAACAACGGTCTTAATACTTGCTATTTCTCGGGCAGCTTGTAAAACAGCGGCACCTCCCAAGGAATGGCCAATCAAAACTTCAGGAGCCTGGTATTCGTTTTGCAAAAACTCGCAGGCAGAAATAAGGTCTTGGATGTTGGAAGAGAAATTGTCCAACTGTCCTTCACTTTCTCCTAAGCCCGAAAAATCAAAGCTCAATACAGCGATTCCCTCTTGGGTACACTCATTGGCGATCATACGAATAGAGGTCAAGTTTTTCGAACAGGTAAAACAATGTGCAAATACGGCGTAGGCCAATGGTTTCCCCGTGCTTGGCATATCAATGCGACCAGAGAGCCGTAAGCCCTGTGTATTGAAAAACTCTACTTTTTTTGCTGTCATACATCCATCCTATGTGAAAGTATAGAAAGTCTGCCTGGAGTGACAACTATTTATTTCAAAAGAACTGCTGCGGATTTTTCGGAATCGATTTTATTCTGAATTTTCTGCGCATTGGCATTTTCTGGTTCAATGTCACGAATTTTACCCAACATTTTCTTTGCCTTGCTGAAATTGTGCCGGTATGCATACATATCCGCTAAGTGGATCAAGTTACGTAAATTGAAAGGTTCGCGCAAACGAACCCGTTCTGCAACTTCAATCGCACGGGTAAAATTTCGGTTCATCTTCATACAATAGGAAGCCTTTAGGAGCATGGCAGTATCAGTTTGGTTGTTTTTTAAATATTCCGTAAATAACTCCTCAGCGCGTTGGTAGTTTTTTACTTTGAGATACAATTTGATCAGATGAATCTGAATTTCTTTCTCGTGATCCAGCTCTTCATAGGCAGTTTCTAACTGCTCAATAGCCTGTTCCACTTTTTTGTCTAAGAGGAGATTTTTTGCGAGAGAAAGCTCCCTTTGCACACGTGGATGATACATATC
Organism: Spirochaetota bacterium; assembly: GCA_039028475.1. GTDB lineage: Bacteria > Spirochaetota > Leptospiria > Leptospirales > Leptospiraceae > JBCCIA01. The sequence continues at coordinate 4,738 of JBCCIA010000136.1, forward strand.
CAGGCGTCCTGCAACTTTTATAGGGTATTGGATAGACAACAAGGAGAAATCATCCATGAGTTCATAACGCTCTGAAATCATTTCAAAGATCTTGTGAATGTTCCCCTCAGCTTCCTCCACCCGCTTTAAAAATAACGACTCATCCTCGTTGATCACTCGGTTAGAAGTTGCGGAACGCTCTTCTAAAACCAAATCATCCTTTCCATCGGAACCTACCAATAAAATATCTCCTGGCTGCATTGCAAAGGTAGAAACATACAATTCTGTTTGCAAACCAGGAGTTCCCAATTTACGGAAAGATAGTTCTTTTTCGATAAATTCAGCAGTTCCATCGCGGTATAGGATTAGCCAAGGGTGTTCTGCGTTGATATAGTACACCAGACCAGTTTCTTCATCGACCAAACCAAAAATAAGAGAGATAAGCATCGAACCATCAAAGCTCTCAAAAATCTTATGCATTTCCTTAAATGCGGATTTCACCCACTTTTCGGGAGATGTATCGGAAAAAGCATTGTAGGAGTTGGTTCGCTGGATGATTGATTGGAAGACTGCTCCTAATACCAAGATTCCACCAGCACCTTGCATCGATTTTCCCATTGCATCTGCGTTGAGAAAGACAATAAACTTTCTATCACGCAATTGGATCTCTTGGGAAATACAAATATCGCCGCCAATGTCATGTTCTTTCTTACGAAATTGAAATTGCTTCTTCTGCTTGACAAAAAATTCAACGTGCACATTGCCCTTGTACGGTTTGTTTTCCCCTAAAGGTTTTAGCAATAGAGTAGTGAGAAAATAATCGCCATCCTGCTGGGTCTTCAATTGCTTGACTTCATCCAATGTCAGTTGTAACTTTTGCGTCCGTTCTTTTACCTTATCTTCCAATTGGTTCGAATACTCTTCTAATCTTACCTTAGCATCCGCGATAGACTCCACCATGTTGTTAAAAGAAGTTGTGAGGTATCCAATTTCATCCTGTACCTTCACTGGAATGCGAATGTCCAAATTGCCTTTTCGCACCTTACGTAGACCTTCGAGGAGTGATTCTAATGGATTCACCAAAGCACCAGAGAGAAAAATCGGCGACCCAAAAACAATAATAACAAGTCCCCCCAAAAGAATGTAAAAGAGTATCTTACCACTATTGTGGATAAATTCGCGATAGCCTTGGTAGGAAAAACCAACCTCATAGAGAAGTTCTCCCTCTTTTTCAAAGATGTGAAACGCAACGAAATGCTCTCCAGTAGCTATATGGGAACGATAATTTCTTTCCTTATAATTGCGTAAGGGCAATAGGTACAACAAGGTCTCTTGCTTTAAGTCTTCCCCTTGCTTTTGCGAAAAACGCAAGTTCTCAGCGTATGCATTGGCAAAAGGAATAAATTTTCCCTTTTCTTTGAGCAAGAATTTCTCTAGGGATTCGCGAAAACCGTCATCAGCAAGTCCCTTAATTTTATTGGCCTTATAGAACAGAAATGTTGCCTGCGAATCTAGAAATTCTAATATTTCTTTCCCACTTTTTGCACCAACCCTCTCGATATGCCACAAGATGAAACGCTTATAGCCATTCAAATATTTTCCATCATAGGGATTGTACGAATGCAGTAAGGCTTCAATTTCTTCCTTAGATACATCCGGGGCGATTTTCTCAATATATCTGCGAAAATCTGTGAGCACCAAAGGGTAGCGAAAGTCTTTTTCACCGAGTTGGATCGAATCTTTGCTATTGTATAGATAAGAATACTCACCCGTTTCTGCCTTGTAGGAAAGAATATATTTTAAACCTGTAATACTCTCCTCTTGTGAATTTTGCAAGGCAAGTTTTGCTTCACGAAGTTTCAGTTCATTATAAGTAAGCTCTTTTTGTCCCATCACCACAAAGAGAAGGGCATTGTAGATGAGTAAAAACGTCAGAAAAGAAATACTCACAACCTTAAACATAAAGGTAGTTCTATCAATCGTCTTATTGATATAGGTAACAACTATGATAAAGGTACCGGTTAAATTACAAATCGCAAGGGTGATAAAGTAGACATCTCGTGAAACAAAACCGAGTTTATTGAAAATATTACCAATCGCAGGAAACAAGGTGGCAATCATAAGACCTAGACTGATAAGAATAATTCCTTGTTTCTGGCCTTTGGGTGTCGAAATACTCCTGGAAATACCAGTGACTAGGGCAATTGATAGAAATACAATAATCATCAAACCGTACAATTTCAGGAAGGCAGGAAAGTTGTAATCGTAGTAATGGCCACTAAAATCATAGACTACTTTTTTGCTAAGGGCAGATTGTATGATATAGGCCGCAAAGCACAATGATACCAACACTTGAAAGATAAAAAAAGCTCTCGCTACTTTGGGCCTTTTAAAAGTGGGGAATTGAAACAGAAACTGCGTGTACATCAAAAAGTGGAAGGGAATCGCTATCAAGGTAATGACACGTGGAAAAGCAGTCTCTTCATAAATTCCCTGCGACAAGATATAGCCAATACTGACAAAAATCGCTAAGCAGAGAGTAATTCCGAGGTATAGGGTAGGTTTAGACTTCTTAGGGATGGAAAGCAAGAATAGACCTGTAGCAAGGTACACAAAAAAATTTTCTATAGTTGCAATTGTGAAGTAGTTGATATAGAAGTGATCCAAGAGCGAGAGTAAGTTCATAGTTTTATCAATAAATTATAAACTCATTCACCAAGATTGCAAGCGTAAATCTTGCCACTTGCCAAAAAAATAACATTTTTTGTACTAAGGAGCACCAATATACTTATATGGCAGTTTCAGGAGATTCAACCAAACCAATTATAGTGGCAATCGTTGCTAACTTTATCATTGCCATTGCCAAAACAGTCGGCTTTTTCTTTAGCGGTTCTTCTGCCCTATTATCCGAGGCTATCCACTCCGCAGCTGATGTCATGAACCAATTCTTACTCTATGTAGGTATAAAGAAGGGCAAGAGAGCAGAAGATGATCTTTTCCACTACGGTTATTCTCAGGAAAGATTCTTCTGGAACCTAGTTTCTGCCATTGGTATCTTTGTTTTAGGATGTGGAGTCACCGTTTACCACGGAGTACATGACCTATTACACGGCGGTACAGTAAGTGAAGGTGGAACCACGCAAAGGATCATCGAAGCCATTCTACTCATCTCTTTATTAGTAGAATCCTATTCTTTTTACGTTGTTATCAAAGAAATCCAAAAAGGAGCACAGGCTCGGCAAAAACCCTTCTTCGCCTATCTCAAAGAATCCTTAGATCCATCAGTAAGTGCGGTATTTTGGGAAGATATGGCAGCGATTGTTGGAATATTACTCGCCCTTTTAGGAATTGTTATGAGTTCACTTACTGGCAGCAAAATGTTTGATTCGATCGCAAGCATAAGTATCGGCCTATTGATGGGCTGGATCGCCTACCACTTGGCCATCGAAAATAAGAGATTCCTAATTGATAGAGCTATTCCGCAGTACGAGTTAGATCAATTGTTAGCAGTCCTTAATAAGCAGGAGATCATCCAAGAGTACCGTGACATCAAAACAGTCGTCTTAGGGCCGGATCGTCTCAAGCTCTCAGGCAAGTTGGTATTTGCAACAGATAAAGTTTCCCAACAGGCCCAAAGTGGTAAGAGTGAAGAAGTTGCTGGTAATACCATCCAAGTTCTCACCTCCGAACTACGGCGTATCGAAGGTGAATTGCAAGCTACTCTCCCCGCTCTAAAACATATCGAATTTAGTATCGCTAGTTAGTTTTGGTAGGGGTTAGAGCCATTACATAACTAAGTACGACTCCCTGTCTCTGTACACGAGCTACAATTTTTCCTTGGATTTCCGGGAAGCATTTCGCTTGTTTTGTGTGGTGGCGGGGACTGGTAAATAAAAAATCTGCACTCGCTGCCTGTTTCTTACTGGTGATAAGCAAATAGTTTTTTGGTAAGTAATGTGTTAGAGTCAAAGGATCAGAACAAAAGGCCACCTTGTAAATTTTGTTCTGCGGATAAAGCTGTGGATTCTTTTTGGTATAGCGGAGAAAATTTCTCACCAACTCGGCGTTGGAAGTCGCAAAATAGTCCAGTTCATAGTTCTTTTCTGCCGCCTTCAAACCACCGGCAAAGGAGTTATAGTATATGTATTGGTAGGGGTGGATCTTTGCCAATTGCCAAATATGAAACGCGCCATAAATCCCCAAACAAACGGTAACTGTAGCAAATGCCACAGTACCTTTCTTACGACTCCACACCAAGATACGACTCAAAAATACTCCAACAAGACAGGCTAGAGATGGTAAAATAAATGTGAAATGGCGATTGCCGTTATAAACGGGAGAACCTGTTATGTGGATATACACTAAGGGAAAAAATAGCGAGAAAAAAACCACAAAGTAGCCCAAGGATTGGCTGAACTTTTCCCTTCGCCAAAGAGAGATGCATTTCACAACAAAGAACAGGCTCGCCGGTACGATAAAAATCAGAACAAACTCCGGTAAATTGACAAGAAAGTATTTTGTTAGGTAGTGACGAGGAAACTTTGCATCCCAACTATTCAACCACTTACCTTCAAACATCTCAATGCTTTCACGATTAAAATTTCCAGCCTGGAATAGAGCTTTGAAAGGGTTGAGAATTGGGTTCTGTAACGCAAACGGCCAGAAAATGATCATAACGACATAGGCAATTAGAACAATTTTACAACCTAAGAAAAATAAATCTTTAAAGTTTATAGCAAAACTAACTTCTTGCTTACGCCGGTTTAATACAGGAAGGAGAAGTAAAAAACAAAGTCCCAGATAAGCGATGAGTAATAAGCCACCGATTCTCACTCCCATTGCAAACCCACACGCAAGCCCCGCTCGCCACAGCAACTTTTTCGAAGGCTTGGGTAAGGCACGTAATAACAAAATAAAAAAGTACAAGCTCCAGATATACCCGCAGGCAAAGGGAATGTCTTTCGGGTTCATAAAGATATGACCATAAAAAGTGGGAATAGCGGTTAGAGTAATCGCTGCCAGTAAACCTCCCACTTTGCCTGCGAGAGTTCTACCAGTAAAATAGACTCCTAGAATTGCTACAAAACCAGTCATCACGGTAAAGAAATGGCGAAATTCTATACGATATTTGGAAGGTACGGCTTGGTTGAAAAAAGCAATGAGAAAGTCAAATAGACCACCATAACCATTGATCGAAGGTATGGCTAAAAACAGATCGTCCTCAAAACCAGATTTGAAGTATTTGAGAATCCATCTGCCATACATGTTTTGCAGGTTTTCATCCCAGGAAATACCATAATCCAGAAAAGTGACCAGTAGCAACAGAGCCAAAGCAACAAAAAAGCCTGTAGCCCATTTAGCAATAACTCCTTGCCTTTGCAATTTCACCCAAAAACGCTTCATATACACTCCCTCTGGTCTATTTTTTGGAATATCCAGGGATGGCTACTCTTTTACACAGAATAGCAACAGAATGACGAAAGCAAATAATGTACTTGCTATTTCCTAAACCACCAGTAGCGTAAAACAAAAATATTACAGGACTCTATATGAATTACGACCTAGCAGATGTAGAAGTCAATGGACAAGATATTCTTAGCTTCATGGATGCATTGACCCACTTTAAAATGATCGGTGCTCAAATTCTCCAAAACGAGAAAATTGGTACCTTAGTCAATGGGGAATATCAAATCATTCCTACCGAATGGTACCCCCTAACTGACAAGATCAAAATCTTAGAACAGGTAAAGACACGTGTCGGTCCTAAAACCCTTGTCAATGTCGGTAAAAAAATTCCTGAAAATGCCGTCTTTCCCCCAGAAATAGATTCTATCCACAAAGCCATCGCAGCTATCAACGTTGCCTACCATATGAACCATCGTAAGGCTGGCAAACTCATGTACGATATGGCTACACAACAGATCACGGATGGAATTGGTTATTATGGCTATGAAGCAGTAAGTGGTGAAAATAAAATCATTAGTGTATGCGAAAATCCTAATTTAAGTGAATACGACGAAGGAATTGTTACCGCAATGGCAAAAAAATTCCAACCATTCGCACAAGTCACTTTGGACAGTTCTAAACCAACGAGAAGAAATGGAGATGATAATTGCACTTTCCTCATAACCTGGTAAAAAAGCAAACTGCCTTTGCTATAAAAAAATTCTGATGCGGAAGTAGAAAAGACAAAAGCTCATCCATGCACGCATCGGAAACCAACTTGCAATCTATCATCGAGGGAACCAAGCAATACGTTGTCCCACTCTTCCAAAGAGCCTATAGCTGGACGCAAAAGGAATGGACCGTACTATGGGAGGATCTGCTATTTTTGTGCAGCAATGAAGAACCCAAGTCGCATTTTATCGGTTCAATTGTTACCATGCCTACGGTTTCGGTTCCACAGGGCAGTCCAAAATTTTTGCTCATTGACGGCCAACAAAGACTCACAACAATTTTCATCCTACTAGCTTTGGTACGCGACGTTGCCAGAGAAGACGGAAAGCAAAACCTAGCAGACGAGATCAACCATACCATGTTAGTGAATCCTTACAAAACCGCTTTGGACTATTACAAACTTTTGCCAACACAAAGTGATAGGCCAAGCTTCCAAGCGATCATCCAAAAGCAGGAGCTGAACCAGGACAGCCAACTCAGTAAATGCTATCACTTCTTAAACAAGCAAATCAAACGCGGTTTGGTTGGAATCGACAAACTACACACAGTCATTAGCAGTCGCCTCTCTGTGGTAAGTATCGTTCTCAACTCAGACGACAACCCCCACCTAGTTTTTGAAAGCCTCAATGCCAAAGGTAGACCACTCACCCAGGCCGACCTCATCCGCAACTACTTCTTTATGCGTATCCATGTCGACGAACAGGAGGCGAGGCACGCAGAACTTTGGCAACCCATGCAGGAAAGTCTTGGCGAAGAGCTTCCCGAATTCATCCGCCATTATCTGATGAAAGAAGGAGGGGTGGTCAAACAAAGCGATGTTTATTTGGTTTTGAAAGAGCGAGTCGATAGGCAAAATGCCATTACGGCCTTAGAAGAACTTGTCCTCTACGCAAACTACTATGAAAAACTCATCTATCCAGAGAAAGAAACAAACCTACAACTGCGACAAGCCCTAGCAGATACCAAACGCTTAGAAGTAACCACAGTCTATCCCTTTCTTCTAAACTGCTACCACGATTATAGCCAAAATGCACTAAGTCAGGAAACCTTTTTAGAAATTTTATCTACCCTAGAAAACTTCATCATTCGCAGATTTATCTGTTATATCCCTACCAACTCCCTGAACAAGACCTTTCCCATTCTCTACCGACAGGCCAAACTGCGCCATTCTCGTAACCTCTTACTAGGCATCCGTTCGGAACTCCATACACGCGAATATCCCAAAGATAGTGAGTTCCATAAACACCTCTTGGAAAGCAAACTCTATGGCAGTGGTGAACGCAGAAAAAAAACCAAATATGTGTTAGAGAAATTAGAAACAGCTTTTTTGCACAAAGAGAAAGTCGAATTTAGCAACCTGCAAGTAGAACACGTCATGCCACAAACTCTCAAGCAAGTATGGCAGCAACAACTCGGAGAAAATTGGCAGGTAGAACACGAGACTTACCTACATACCCTAGGAAACCTTACTCTTACAGCCTACAACGCGGAACTTTCGAATGCACCCTTTGCAGAGAAAAAACGCTTATTCCAAGAAAGCCACCTAGAATTGAACAAGTATTTCCAACATTGCGAAAACTGGAATAGCCAGGAGATTCACAAACGTAGCAAAAACTTGGCAGATTTAGCTATAAAAATTTGGCCCCATTTTGGTAGCCAGCAATCTCTCAATATTAGCGAGAAAGATGTTACCGGTCAAACTCCTCGCCTTCTCATCTTTTTAGAACAGGAAATCGAAGTCGATAGCTGGCGGGATGTATTGGTAGAGACCGTGAAAAGTATAATCGAATTAGATCCAAGCAGTTTCCAAAGCAATATCCAGATACAACTGAGTAAATTTATAAATTCCAATCCGGCCTCCCTGCGTTCTTCGCGCCCACTCAGTAATGGCTATTTTGTAGAAGTGCACCTATCTGCTAAGGACATCTACAAACTCTGTCTGCAATGCCTAGAACTGGCGAACCTATCCTTGCAGGACTGGAATGTGAGAACGAAGTGAATTGGGTTCTTTAGACCTTTTCCCAGTCAAAAACTGTGATATACAATCATTGAAACTGTGTTTAACCTCTATATTAGGGTATTTCAAGAGATAACTTGTCCTAACTCCTCTTTTTTTGATTTCTTTAATGGTCAAATAACCTGTTTGGAATAACAATGCTTCTAGCTCAAAAGAACCTATATCCAAGCTATTCAAAGAAGATTCTGATAATGCAACACTTTCTAGTCTTGCAACAGAATGCTTCCATTTTTCTATAAGTTTGATTAAAAAAGAAGGAGTTCCCGCTTCAAACCAATAATTATTAAACTCTTTCTTATCCAA
>JBCCIA010000137.1:0-13191 GCA_039028475.1 Spirochaetota bacterium
AGGACAAACTAAAAAATACTAATATACTAAATAACTGTTTTTTCAATGCGGACATGATACATTCCCCCAAAACTAATAGACGAGAGGTTTTTAAGGTTTGTGAAGCTATATACTATATTTATTGCAAATTATACAAAAAAGTTAGAGAAGTCTGCCAAAAGGACAAACTTCTCTGAATAGATGGGAGTTTAAATCTTCTTTTTCAGCAAACGTTTCCAGATACGCTTCCGCAGACGATAGAAAAGAATAGCAGTAGTAATTAGAAATAATGATAAAAAGAGATAAAAATATTCTCTTGGTATACCAGTCGAATTACTTGCATAGGCCAACAGAGTATCTGCATCAAAAATATCTTCTATTTCTAACGAAACAACAGGTCCCGTATTTTGCTGCCTATGCACTCTCACAGGGACACCGCTCTTACCAATACTCATATAGAGATAGTGGATAGAACCGCTTCCTAGGGAAACCCTATCGTAGATCTCGGTTACATCTGTGCCTTCGCCAAAGCCATCTCCGCCGATTTGGCTAAAATCACCTTCTACGGAAGGATCAGCTGTATTGGTCCGCCAAACCTCGATACCAGTAGTCGGATTGTCAAAGCCAACGTAGAGATAATCTCCGTTTTGAGCTACCATTGTGATCTTCGTATTATTGCCATCACCAAAGTTGGTCTTACCAGTAGAACCATTCTGTGCTACCAATGACCAATCATCGGAATCACACTCGGTAAGATCTCCGGTTGCACTAGGGTCGCATTTCCACAACTGCGGAATTTCTGAACCAGCAGGGCACAACATATCATCGCTACAGTTTCCATTCAAACAACCATCATCCCAAAGAACTTCGGTGCAGGCATTGCGGATGAAGAAAAAATTACCCTGGTGTTCGGCAGAGTCAGGAATTGGTTTGTTGGCTGGGATTAAATCCGTTAGCTTTTCCAGACCAATGGTAAAGTATTTACGATACTCAGTGGAACTGGGGGTAATATCAATCCAATCCGTACAACCAGCACTGGTACAATTCGCTGGGTCGTCGTTTGTAGAACGGACAATCCCACCGGTTTGCTCACACACCCCCGCACTGTAGGTGTCTCCTTCTTCGCAAGAATTATTCTTATAGGAAATGGAACCCGAGTTCATAAAATAAACCCTATCTTGGAAGGAGTTAAAAAGCCCGCCTAAGTTGTCAGGTTGCGCCCTATCCCCTCCGACCGCATGCCTACCGACACCAATCATATAGCGCATATTCATATAGGCGCCGTCTGGCCCACATTGCATTTCATTATTCAAACTAGTAATTTTTGTCAAGAATGGCCTATTGGTTCCCGCCCCAGGCACACTCCAGTAGATATTGCCATTGAAGATATGGATCGATTCACTGACGGAATTCCAAACAACACTGGAATTCCAACTGGATCGACAACCGTCATAGTTATCAAAACCCCAACTTGCATCCAGATAATCAAAGTTGAGTACCGAATCTGTATCGGTAGTAAAGTAGAGATAGTCATTATCCCGGTCTTTCGCGCCTGATATAAACAGGTATTCATTGCCTGCAAAGGTTCCTACCGTAAAGTTACCTCTCCCATTTTCATTGTTGGGGCCACAACCAGCAGAACTAGAGTTGTTTTTCGAACAGCCACTAGAACCAATGCTATTGAAGGGAGCAGAGGCAGAGCTATCAGACTTTCGTTTTCCCGTAGTGTCTTTGAGAATTTCAAAGGTTAAGTTCTCGGGAGAACTACCATCGGCATTGAAACGTGTCGCTCCATTGCCCCCTTTGTTGGGACCAATATAGAGCTTGCTGTTGTATTTCTCCAAATACCCAAAGGGAGTTCCGTCGCCAAAGGGGTCGGAAATAACAGCTCCATCGACAAAATTTTGTGGCACCGTTCCACAACCTTGGAAAGCCGCACGGTCTTTCGGACTGGCAAGCAATGTCTCAATGCCACTACTGTCTTGGATCGCCCCAAAGCTACTGTCGTCAAAACCATCACCATCGGTGTTGTTCGCTGCCAGTAAGGTATAGATGCTACCATTCTGGTTGAGATTATGGGTAACACAGACCTTATTGGAATTGGCGGGCAAACCGCCACACACAGTACCATCTAAGACTCGTGCACTGGTAATGTTTCCAACCTCAGTGCCACTAACTGCACCACGGATGGTATAGCGTTTGGCACATTCCGTAGTACTATCGCATTCTGCGGAATTCGTAACGTTCACGCCAGTCTTTACTGGCTTGGAGAAAGTAGCGACAACGGTCAATAAAGAGTTACAAGTCGCGGAAGATACCTTTAACCTTTCCTGGCCTAAAAAGTTAGCATTATTGGGACAACTAATCGTATAAGTTAAGTAGTCACGGTGGTGCACATTATCCTTATCTACCAACAAAACATAGCTATTGCTATCGGCCTGGAGAGCTGTTGTCAAATCATAGGTGTAGTCATCAATTTTTGTCACAGAGCTAATACTCAAAGAAGAAGTGCTAGCGGTAAAGTTGCTGTTATCTGCACACAAACCACTTGCAGAGATAGAATCCGCTATTTTGTAATTTGCTACCGTAGTGGCATCTGAATTGTTCACAGGTCTAGAAAAGGTTACACGTACGGTGCTAGCATCCATGGAACTTGCATTTGTCACAACAGGAACCGGCACTTCAAAGGTTCCCGTAATAGGACTCACAGATTGCAAATTCGTTGCTATATTCGGAGTCGTAGCTGTATCAGCAATAGTCCCTAATATGGTAATATAGTCGCCTACGGTAATTGTCGGCGAGCCACTACCAGCAAAGGTGATTGTCAACTCGTCTCCAGTGGTGTTCCAAATAGCGGAAGCAATCGTTCCCCAAGTATGGGAGGAACTCAAGGAGAAAATGCTGGAGATGTTGCCATCGTTAATGGTTGGCTTGTTGGTTGCCTCTGAAAAGGTCAACACCAAGGTATCATCGCTGTCTATCCCTGCACCAGCAGTTGCATTCTCAGCAGCTACAGCAGTCAGAATTACCGGAGGAGCCTTATCCACTACTACTGAGGACAAGTCCGCTACAGTCTGCACTTCGATGCCAGAACCAAGCCACTTGCCACTCGCAGTAGTAAAAGCCATCGCCTTCTTGTCGGTTCCAGATATAGTAAAATCATCGCTAAATACAGTCACAACGGTATCGTTAGCGGTACCACTATCATTGTTGGGAGAAGCAATCGTACCAGTTCCACCGGCTACACCGTCTACCTTGGTCAGAGCGGTACCACCCATAGTAAACTGGGCCGCATCTGTGTCAGCTATCGAACTGTCCTGTATACTGACTGAAAAGGTTACCTGCAACTGGTCAATCTTACCATCGACATCGGTATCATACTGCTCTATCCGGCTGATAGAAGGGCCAAAGGTAACCGCAATAGCGATAGGTCGTGTATTCCCCGTGTTGTTTGCAGCATCATACAGATTCACAGAAGCAGCCACGGTATCTATGCCATTGTCACTTGTAGTAAAATCCGTATCCACCAGATATGCCGCTGTAGCATCTGTCGCACAAGCATCGCTGCCCATACTGTTGATAGCAGCCACATCACTGGCACTCACATCAGCATACGTCACCGTTGCCGTTCCCAAAGCACCTCCTGTCCCACAAGCCAAAGCTCCCGTAGTTCCATAGACAGGTTCGGAAAAAATAACGCTTAGTGTAGAACTGATGTTTTGTCCGCTAGCACTTACAATTACAGGCTTTGCCTTGTCAGCTTCCGTTACACTAGCCGTAAATAACTGTCCCACCGATTTGCCACTCACTGCTGTTAAATCAGGAGCGGAGGTTGTCGTAAGGTCTGGTTTGGCTGCCGTATCGCTGCTGCTACCCTCGGTAAATTGTAGATAAATCACATTGTCATTGGCGGTATCGGATTCGGGAGAAGCACTTCCATGTGCCAATACTACTCCGCTGTACCCCGACACCAACCACTTGCTCTGGCTACTTCCCACTGCGTTTAACGAATAGCCTGGGAAGGTAGAATCATTGATTGCCTCACTAAAGGTCAATTTGTAATGGTCTATCTTTCCATCGTTGTCAGCATCCATGGTCTCCGCAGAGGTGATGCCGATCTCATCGTCGGTGATGGTGAAGGTATAGCTGGTTTGGCTGCCCAAACTCGCATTACTCGGGGAACCCAAGGTTAGAGCAATCGTCTCATCACCCTCAAACAGTAGGTCTTGTAACACGGGAATCGTTACTGTTTCTGAAGTACTACCTGCATTGAAAGTCACCGTTACAGGGGAACCTATCGCGGTGTAGTCTGTGCCAGATGTTGCACTTCCACTTCCAGCATCGGTTACTTGCACAGTGATGGTTTTCGAACTTGTAGCAGATAAGTTCAATGTTACGGTTCTATTCGTTGCCGTTTCATCCCCTGAACTACTACTCGCTGAAGCAAACTGCACGGTGGGAGGACTATCGTCGTTGGTAATCGTTCCCTTGCCCTGGGAGTCAGTGATTGTTCCTACAGAGGCATTCGAGAGATTGACATAATAGCTCTCATCCACCTCATCCTTGGCATCACCATTCACAACTACTGTTAAGGTATTGCTAGTTGCTAAGGCCGCTATATTCAATGTGGTTGTGCTTATACCGGTGTAGTCAGAATCCGCTGTAGTTGCAGTATTGTCCGCCGTTGCATAGTCTACAGTCACACCAGCTTCTGTTGCTACGGATAGGGTAACGGTAAAAATCGCTGTATTCGTACCACTATTTCCCTCCGTCACAACGGCATTGTCTATAGTAATATTGGGAGCAGTTTCATTGTCACTAACACTTACAGTTACATCTCCCATAGATACACCATTGTAAGCACTATCCCCACTACTTGCACTATGGCTAATGGTAGAGGTTTGGCTTCCCTCATACACTGCATCGTCGATGGCAACTACTGTAACAGTTTGCGCAGTATCCCAATTTCCAGTGGTAAAGCTAATGTCAGCAATCGAACTCACATCTGCTCCTGTGCTAAAGCCAATCGTTACACTTGCAGAGGGTTTGGAATCAAGGACGACTGTATAGGTATCTGTAGTACCTCCTTCGGTCACATCGGTAAAACCCCCACTCTGGGTGATGGTCACGCCAGCGGCATCATTGTCAGATACACCTATGCTCACAGAAGCAATACCAGTCACAGCATCGTAGTTACTATCCACGGTAGCAACAGTATCGATAAAATGGCCAATACTTCCCGTGTGGCTTGCGGCTTCATCCAAGTCGTCATCGACAGCGGTGACAGTTACGGTCTGCGCCGTATCCCAATTCGCAGGAGTAAAAGTAAGACTAGAACTAACCACCGTGTTTTGCGGATCAGGAGTCACAGATAGTACAACATTTCCAATTGGCTCGCTATCCAATACTACGGTATAAGTAGCCTTAGTAGCACTATTCCCCTCGTCGGTAGAACCACTTACACTGCTAATGCTTACACCAGCCGTATCGTTATCGGCAATACTGATGCTACTGGGATGGATACCTGTGACCGCATCGTAGTTGCTATCAGCCGTTGCACCTATGTTGATGGCATGGCTAATAGAACCAGTATGCGTAGCTATCTCGTCCAAACTATCATCCACGGCTGTTACAGTCACAGTTTGCGCTGTACTCCAATTCGCTGCTGTAAAAGTAAGAGTAGAAAGAGCCACCGTGTTTTGAGTATCGGGAGTCACGACTAGCACCACATTCCCAGTCGGCTCACTGTTTAACACTACAGTGTATGTCGCCTTTGTGCTACTATTTCCTTCATCGGTGGAGCCGGTCACACTGCTAATGGTAACGCCAGAAGTATCGTTATCCACCACACCTACACTTGCAGAGGCTATCCCTGTTATAGCAGCATAGGTGGTATCGGCTGTAGAACCAGCAGCGATACTATGCGAAATGCTCCCTGTGTGTGGAGAAACTTCATCTACACGATCATCCACTGCTGTCACAGTTATGACTTGAGCCGTATTCCAGTTTGCTGTTGTAAAAGTCAGAACAGAGCGATCCACTGTGTTTTGTGAATCAGAACTTACGTTTACAACAACATTCCCTGTAGGCTGAGTATTCAATACAACGGTATAACTAGCCTTAGCACTAGAACCCGCTTCGTTGGTAGAGCCTGTCACACTGCTAATGCTTACTCCAGCTGTGTCATCATTGGTGATAGTTGCCAAACCCTGGCTATCTGCGATACTCGCATTGCTTGCACCACTGAGATTCACATAAAAACTCTCGCTTCCCTCGTCTACCTCGTCACCGGAAACAGTCACAGATAGAGTTTTACTCATATCCCCAGGGTTAAAAGTCAGACCAGTACTAGCAATAGCGGTGTAGTCACTGCCTGAGGTCGCAGTGTTGTTCGCTGTCGCATAGTTGACTGTGATGGTCTTGCTACTCACTGCACTCAAGGTAACAGTAAAATCAAAGGTCTTTGTCCCTGAGTTCCCCTCGGATAGGGTCACATCGTTTATAGAAAGACTCGGCTCCGCATCCTCATCGGTAATCGTTCCCGTGCCAGTAGCGGTAGATATTGTAGCATTGCTAGGACTAGTCAAAGTCATGGTTAAAGTTTCATCTACCTCATCCAAAGCGTCGTTGGTGAGCGGAACATCGATTGTTTTACTGGTCTCGCCAGCGGCAAACGTTAGAGTGCCAGTAGTCGAGGTATAATCTGTCCCAGCCAAAGCGCTGTTATCACTGCTCGCATAATCCACTGTTACTGCCTTACCACTCGCAGCACTCAAAGTCACAGTATAGGTGAGGTTCGCACTGGCCACATTCTCTGCTACGCTGGGACTATCAATTGTTAGACTGGGAGTTGCATCGTCATCGGAGATAGTTCCAGTTCCCGTAGCAGTCGCCAAACTCGCATTCACAGGACTAGCCAAAGTCAGAAGTACCGTTTCATCGTCCTCGTCGAGAGCATCATTGCTAAGGGCTACGCCGATCGTCTTACTCGTCTCACCTGGCGCGAAATTTAAGGTGCCACTCACCGCGCTATAATCAGCTCCCGCGCTTGCTGTACCATTGCTACTTGCATAACTTACACTCACTGCCTGGCCACTCGCAGCGCTAAGAGTCACAACGTATTGCAAAGTATTGCCAGCTACATTCTCTGCAACTGTGGGACTATCTATGGCTAAGCTCGGAGTTGCATCATCATCAGCAATCGTTCCCGTTCCTACAGATGCCAGCAGACTCGCGTTGTTGGGACTGCTCAATGCCACTGTGAAAGTTTCATTCGACTCATCCAGAGCATCCCCCAGAATGGCTACATTTACCGTTTTACTGGTTTCCCCTACGGCAAAGCTCAATGTGCCAGCAAGTGCAGTATAGTCGGCTCCCGCATTTGCTGTACCATTGCTAGTCGCATAACTCACACTCACAATACGACCACTCGCAGCACTGAGACTCACGGTAAAACTCATATTCGTACTGCCACTGTTCCCCTCAGCCAAACCGGCACCAGCTATTGATAGGCTCGGAGTTGTATCATTGTCTAGGATAGTAGCAAAGCCAGGACTCGTACCAATGGTAGCCGCTGCATTTGCATTGCTAAGTAAGAGAGAAAAGGTCTCGTCGTTCTCATCGAGAGTATCATCGGCAATGGGCACTACAATTGTCTTTGTTGTCTCCCCTGCCGCAAAACTAAGAGTTCCACTGGTAGAGGTGTAGTCGGCTCCTGCAAGTGCAGTGACATCACTAGTTGTATAATCTACCGTAACCGTATCGGCGCTCGCTCCTGATAGACTCACTTGGAAACTTATGTTCGTACCATTCTCGATTAGCACAGGACTATCTACAGAAATAGAGGGTATATATGTATTGACAACAATTTCTTTGAGGTTGGCCAAAGAACCACTTCCTCCTGGACTGGGAAGGCTTAGAATTGCGTTGTTCTGGGCAATGTCTAGAATAGTCCCACCGTTTAACTCCAGAGCAGCTGTAGAGCCATAGTCTAGGTCAGAGCTATTCTCACCGGCTGCTGGGATGTAGCGAAAGATCAACGTATCCGTGCCGCTGCCGCTCAGGTACGTTGCATAGCCCATTGTGGGTGTAGTGTTCAGCGCCAAACGAGGGGTTCCCGTAGAAGTATCTACAAATACAGCTTCCGTAAACTTAATGGAAACATCGATATTCGCTCCCGCGCCGTAGGTAGCATCTGCACTGCTTGAGGTCACAGCGACAGAAGGGTCTTTGGCTGGTTGGATGGTATCAATGTTGATAGTAGCTGCCGAGCCCAAGGAACCGGTATCTCCTGGACTGGGCAGAAGCAAATCCGCGTCCAAAGAACCATTAGTGCCCTGTATAGACCCTCCCTGCAAAGATAAGGCAGAACTACTCTTAGTGTCCAAACCTAAGACATCATCGGTCACTTGCACAACATAGGAAAATACCAGGGTGTCTGTCCCAGAGCCAGAAGTGTAGTCCACACTTACATCGTTATTGAGCGCCAACTCAGGTATACCACTTACAGTAACGCTTTGGTCAAATTGCACAGTCACAACAATCGTATTGCCAGCTTTGTAATAGCCTGAGGCTGCCGTTGTACTGATACCTGTTACTGCTGGCGTTGTGGGATCGGTTGTCGTTGCGGTATCCGTGCTAGTACTTGTGCTTGTACTGGTAGCTGTATTTCTCGCTGTATTCGTTCCTGTAGTACCACTTGTAGCAGTGCTAGTCGACGTTGCTGTATTTGTATCTGCCGGCGTATCATCTCCACCTGGTGGAATTAACAGCAACCCACCGCTTTTACCATTGCCTCCGAACATAACGATAAACAAACTAGGCCAAGAGGTACAACCTACCAAAGTAAAAGACAAACTAAAAGATAATAATACATGAAATAAAAACTTTTTCCGTACAAACATAATCCACTCCCGCAACTACAATAGACGACTCTTTTCAATAACTTATTGATAAATCTAGTTTTTTTTAACTATTCCCGCAACTCTACCATAAACAGAGACAACAAAACAACATAAATTGTAGCAAAATTACCAGCCAAACCCCAAAAAACCCTATATTGCGAGTTACCAGCTGTTCGTTTATAAACGGAGACAAATCCATTTATAAATGACGATACCTTTCTCTGTTTTCATCCGTTCTATATAGTAAAGTACAAGGGAGACTGTTATGATAGATTTTTTACTAGGAATCACATATGCAAATGCTGGAGAATGGTTTAT
This sequence comes from Spirochaetota bacterium, assembly GCA_039028475.1. Lineage (GTDB taxonomy): Bacteria > Spirochaetota > Leptospiria > Leptospirales > Leptospiraceae > JBCCIA01. Next base: position 9,201 of record JBCCIA010000137.1, read on the forward strand.
CCATAAATATCTACTACACGAAGATGCCAAAAATAAGGATAGTTTTTGGCGCTTCCATTGGAATGTACACCATAAGAACGCCAGACGCAATGAATTTTTTGATGAGGACTATACAAAAGAACTATTTGCAGAGTGGGATGCACCCAGTAAGGAAGCAGTCGCTTTGGCAGGAGCCGCTTTGGCCCATGTTCCCCTTTTCCCCCTAGCTCCTGGTTTCGTCAGCGGTGTTTGGTTTTCCATTGGAAGCTACTACTATGTCCACAAAAAAGCCCATTTAGAACCGGAATGGGGGAAACAATACCTACCATGGCACTATGACCACCATATGGGGAAAAACCAAGATACCAATTGGTGTGTAACCTTTCCTCTTTTTGACCATATCCTAGGCACACGCGAGAAATATCTAGGTACAGCCCGCGAAAAAGAAGACAGAGAGCGTAAACGGCAACGCCAAGCCGCAGTCGCGTAAAAAACCATACAAACCTCTGCGTGGACGATTGCAGCCACGCAAAAGCCTTTCTTCCAGTCATAAACCTGCGACAGTCACTAAAAATCGTAGATTTTTTTTTTAATTGCAATCCTGCCAATTTTAAAAGATAAAGAAGTTGCATCTAAATTGAAAAAAGATAGGACACTTCATGAAAATTATCAATGCCATTCTTCACCCCAGTGGTTTGTCAAAAATTATTCTCAAAAAGCCCAGCAAAACCTTTGATGCCATCTTTCTCTGCTTGATCCTTCTCATCGTACTTATCTTTCTCGCCACCAGTTATAATTATAAGCACAATTCACACGCCATACACACCCTATCTGAGGAGCTAATCCACCAAGTCAACCGTAGAATCATCGCCAAAACATCGAATTACTTCTTTGATTCTATCAATATGACCGCTCTAAGCTCCAAAGTCTCAGGTAGCGGCATCAAAAACATCAAAAACAACCTTGTCTTGGAAAAGCTCATGCTGGCGATCCTAGAAACACATCCGAATTTAAAAATGTTCAACGTCGGCAACGAAAAGGGTGATTTTCTCATGCAAAGGAAAATCGGCAATGGCAAGTTCCAGACCAAGAAGATCTACCATAAGAACGGAATCCGTAGCACAACCATTATCGATTGGAATATAAACCACAAAGCCATTAGCCGCAGAACCTACCGAGACGCTTACGACCCGCGAACAAAAGTCTGGTACCAAGGTGCAAAAAAAGACAAAAGAACCCATTGGAGCCACGTCTATATCTTCCATTCAGGAGACATCCCCGGAGTGACAGTCTCCCACCCCGTTATAGTCGATGGCGTATTCCAAGGAGTTTTTTCCTTAGACATTCCCTTAGAAGAGATCTCCGACTACCTCGTTGAAGTTGTCAAAGACCTGAAAAAGAGGAAAAAAATCACCCACGCTACCGCCTTTATTGTCAATGAAAGAGGGGAACTCATTGCTTACCCCTACCACGACCATTCCGAAGCAACCGTGCACAAAGGCGATCACCTGGAAGTCACCAAAATCGAAAACTTACCAGACCCCGTCGTTCGCCTCTCTTACCGAACCCATTTGAAAGACAAATCTCGTATCATTACCAATCAGGTGGGAGAACACACCTATGTTTCCTCCTACGAAGAGTTTTACAGCAAGAAGTTTAACGAGCATTGGCAGGTTGGCCTCATTGTCCGCGAAGACGATTTTGTCGCTGAGGTCAAAGAAACCAATCGAACCATATTATTCTTCTCTATCGGGGTGATCCTCTTTGTCTTCTCTTTAGGCATCGTTCTCAATATCATGAAGAAGGAACTGAAAAAGAGAAATGACTTTATCCAAGCGACATTTGGTAGGTATCTCTCAAATGAGATTGTAGAAAACATTTTGGACTCGCCCGATGGGACAAATCTCGGTGGAGAAAAGCGCGAAGTTACCGTTCTTATGACCGACTTGCGTGGCTTTACCTCCATCAGCGAAAAGCTACCGGCAGAAACCTGTGTGAAGATGATCAACATCTATCTCGATGCCATGACAGACATTATTTTCAACCACCAGGGAACGATAGACGAGTTCATCGGAGACGCGATTCTTACCATTTTTGGTGCTCCCGAAAAAAGAGAAAACGACGCAGAACGAGCTGTAGCCTGCGCGATTGAAATGCAACTCGCGATGGAAGAAGTCAACCGCAAGAATAGAGAACACGGTTTTCCCGAAGTCCACATGGGCATTGGTATCAACACTGGAGAATTGGTTGTCGGTAACATTGGTTCCAGCAAACGAACCAAATACGGTGTTGTGGGTAGCAATGTCAATTTAGCCTCTAGAATTGAATCCTATACCATTGGCGGACAAATTCTCATTTCAGAATCTACCAAAAATGCCTGTGGCGACCTTCTACGCATCGATTCGCAGATGCGCGTAAAACCCAAAGGTGTCAAAGAACACATTACTATCTACGAAGTCGGTGGCATTGGCGGTGAGTACGACACCGAAATGCCCAGGCGTGTGGTTTTTCCCTTGGACCCCCTCTCCAATCCTTTGCAAGTTGAGTTTACCATACTTTCGGGCAAGCACGCTGGAGAGGAATGGCACCCGGGTCGCTTTCTTTCGTACAACCAGCGCGAAGCCGATTTGGAGTCTGCGATTGCCTTACACCATTTGGACAACATCCAGCTCCGCACTGTGGACAGCAGTGGGAAAATTCCTCACTTAGAAGAAATCTATGCCAAAGTCGTGCAAGAAAAAGATGGTATGTCTCGCATCCACATCACGGCTGCCCCTGTAGACATGAACGACTTTGTAAAAACGTATGGTTCTACAAAGCAAGACCTTCTCTCGTCTGTGATAACGACCTTGCCTATGGAATAAAGCCTATCGTCTCTGCGCTACTCTTCGTAAGATATAGGAATTGTAACGCCCGACAGACCAGTTCGGGCAGTTCATCCGGTTGAGAGGTTTCCCAGCCCGGTATCCAAGTGGAATGGGCGAAACCGCGCAGACAACCAGTGAGTTTCGAGCTTTTTCCACTACCAAAACATTTTTAGTGTGTGGATGCCAATGCGGACAGTTGATACTATTTGCTGTAGAGATTACCACATAGCCATACGGGATCTGCTGGGTACTACAAATGCGTTTTTCGGCTGTAAGCGCGGTTAGGAAGGAAAAACCTACGAGAAGATACAAGAATCGCATATTTCTTAGACGCAAGTATAGGCGTATTGGTGTTCAAGAAATCCTGAAACTTGCGTGGAATTTTATCTCGATATGCAGAATTAGGATCAAATTTGGAAATAAGGTTTTGTTCCTGCTACTCGATGAACGAGATTTCTCTGGTTTATTTCCCCCTAAATCCCCCGAGAACGGGGGACTTGAAGACTGTGTAAAATCCGCTCGTCCAAGTGAAATTTATTGTGCATACAATAAATTTTGTATCGAGACGCGAAACCCAGGGCAAATCCCTACTCTAACTGAGCACGCAAAAACTTGAGCTGTTTGTGCAGCAGTTTTTTGTACTTCTTACGACGTTTTTTGCTGTATTTTTTGGTTTTGTGCGAACGGTCTATTAAGACTTCCATCCGATCAAACAATGCTTTGTAGTCTACTTCTTCTTCCATAGGTTGTACCTCGTTGTTATAGTATAGGTCACCCGTGGTGTAAAAGACTTGACCGTGTACGGAGGATACACAGAGTTTAGTTACACCTTTGGGTGGAGTTTCTCAGTCCGGGACTAGTTTGGTCGCTTGCACCGGGCTGAGAGCAATTTCCACATTATGCTCTTTTGGCTTCTATTAACTTAATAGTCATGTCATGACTGTAGAATAAAAACGTACGTTAAGTTGTCTATCTTTTTTTTGTGTGAGGGGAATTTTTTTAGGGGTTGGTGTATATATTTTCACTTAAAATTATTTTAGTTTCCTCTATATTTTAAAACAAATATTTTTTCTTTTGTATCACAAAAAAAGCTTGTTTTTTCATTTTTATAGCTTATTTTTGTAAAAAATCTCCCTAAATAGTAA
>JBCCIA010000138.1:0-13136 GCA_039028475.1 Spirochaetota bacterium
CAAAAAAGCATTCTAAAATGCTTTTCCAGGTGACATGTAAGTCAATTTCTTTTATTCATTTAATACTTACTACCATTGAGATACAGCTAATTTATAAGAGTCTGTCTGAAAACATTATTATAGGCTTTTGCAGCTTGTCTTTGGTTAAAGAGTATGCTTATTTCCAGACACGCTGTAAGAGTTATCCATTCCATTTTCTGACAGACTTTTGTATCTACCTATTTTTTGAGAAAATTCAGCTCGCAATAGATCAAAGTTTCTATTAAACTTTCTAACGATGGTGTGTCTGGGAAGGTTGAACCATTCTCCTAATTCTTGGTAAGTATATAGCGTGCCAGAGTGGCTTCTTCTTTTGAGGCATTTGTCTTTCGGAAAAAAAAGACTACTTGTTTTCTGTATCTTTCTTTGAAAAAAGATATCCCTTTTACTTTCCCATTCTATCATAAATTTAGAAACGCATTTGTTATTTTGTTTCAAGTAATAGAATAGTATTTTTTTGTCTTTTAGGGATAGGGTTAAGTTGAATTTAAGTAGCATAAGAATTCTATCAAAGTCTTCTAATGAATTGATTACTCTCCTAAGCAAATGAATTTCTATATCTGCTTCCATCGTTTTCTTCGTTGTTGAATGGTTTTCCCAAAGATTTAAATATTCGGTAACTTCCTTTCGTCTTAGTCTCCTCGCTAAATTTCTTTCGAGATTTTTTGTGTACACGGTAAAGTATGCTAAAAAATTTGGATACTTACCCTTACGGTAGGACTCTATACAATGGTAGGCTTTTTTGTGGAATATGAAGAAAAGTTCAGAGGACTCGTCTTCATCCAAAAAACAACGTATTCTCGAGTTTGCAAGGATCCACTCGCTACCAATTTCAATAAATGGGCGTATGTTACCTTGGCTGAGGTAAATATCTAGTGCTTCTAAAACAAATTTGTCTTCAGGTTTTTTAATTTTCATAGTAGTTTAAGAGTTGTTGGTAAGAAGTCTGAGTCTATTACTATTGATGAAGAGTAATTTCCCTTTAGCTCCAAAGTAGAACCTAAAGCGTAGTTTTTGCAAAAAAATAACTTTGCTTTTTTTCTTAGAAACAGAATAAACAGTTGCGAGAAAGGATAGAATGTGTTACTATTCCTATTAGTATCTAAAAAAAGTGAGGATTTTAATGGCTGCTAAGCTACGCGATGCTACGACTAAGATTGAAAAATTAAAAAAAGAGATACAAAAAGGGATTGTTGGACAAGAAAAATTAATTGAGGGGTTGATCTTAGGAATGCTGGCCAATGGCCATCTTTTGATAGAGGGTGTCCCTGGTTTAGCTAAAACTAGAGCAGTCAATTTGTTAGCCAACTCTTGCAATGTAGCATTTAAACGACTACAATTTACTCCTGACCTCCTTCCAGCAGATATCGTTGGAACTCGAATTTTTAACCAAAATACAGCGTCGTTTGAAACAAGTCTTGGACCTATTTTTGCTAATTTCGTCATTGCAGATGAAATCAACCGAGCTCCGGCAAAAGTACAATCTGCTCTTTTAGAGACTATGCAGGAAAAGCAGGTGACAATTGGAGATGAAACGCATAAGTTGCCAAAACCTTTTTTTGTTTATGCAACAATGAACCCAGTAGAACAAGAGGGAACTTACCCACTTCCAGAAGCTCAGTTGGATCGTTTTTTGATGAAGTTGGTGGTTGATTATCCAAAGTTAGAAGAGGAGCGAGATATTGTTAAGATGGTCATTCAGGAAAAAAAAATACCGTCTGTGAATTCTGCATTAGAAGCTGAGGATATTCTCGCTTTACAAGATATAACAAGGAGTGTTTTTCTGGAAGATCGCTTGGTAGACTATATTACCAACATTGTCTATGCGACCCGAACTCCGGAAAAATATGGTTTAAATCTACAAAATGTAATTCAAATAGGAGCTTCTCCAAGAGCTTCCATTTCGCTAGCCGTAGCTGCTCGGGCTAAAGCCGTTTTAGAGGGACGCGACTCTGTTATTCCTGAAGATATCAAATATGTAGCTAACTATGTATTACGTCATCGCATTATTTTGACATACCATGCTGATGCAGAAGACATACGTTCTGAAGATATTATAGAGGAAATGCTTACCAAAATCAAAGTGCCCTGATAATGACTACCTTATCACAAATACTCAAACAAGTACAAGAGTTGGAGCTAATTGCTCGCAAGAATGCATTCTCCCTTTTATCTGGTGACTATACTAGTACTATTCCAGGTAAGGGTTTGCACTTTCATGAAGCGCGCAAGTATGTTTTGGGTGAACCAATCCGTATGATTGATTGGAACATGACAGCAAGGCTAGGAGAGCCTTATGTAAAGGTTTTTCGTGAAGAAAGGGAAAGAGAAGTTTTTATTGCTATCGATATTAGTTCTTCTATGTTTACAGGTTGGCAAGACAAAACTAAAATTGAATACGCCCAAGAGTTAGCTGCAACTATCGCTGTTTCTACAGTCGGTAGCCGTGATAAACTTGGTTTAATCTTATTCAATGATGTGGCGGTAGAGGTTATTAAGCCTGTAGCAGGAAAGGTTCAATTATTCAAAGTTCTAAAGAAGATTTTATCTTATACAAATAGTTTACCCCTTAAGAGTGAGTTTTCTGATATCCGTGCTGCCATACACGCGATCCAAAAATTTCGTGGCAGACGTTTTGTCATATTTTTAATTTCTGATTTTATTGATCATGATGTACCTGAAGATTTAAAATACATACGTTCTATCCATGATCTATCGCTTATACATGTTTATGACCCTTTTGAATATGAATACAGTAAGGAGATCTTTTTCTCTGCATATTCACCGGAGGGAGACTCGACGAATTATACGATCCATCCAGGGAGTGTTGCTAGTTTGCAAGAGTTGCAAGGGTATTTACAGCATGAGTGCTTAAAATACAAAATGAGTTTTACTAGCAACTCTGTAAAAGAAAGTGTTTCTGACGTCCTTAGGCAGTTGTTTATAAAAAAAAAGAGGAGTCGCTGAAAGACAATGCAAAAATTGCCAGCAGAGCTTTTGCAGCCTCTTCCTATTATACCAACTTGGTTTTTTCTACTCTTTAAGTCATTACTAATCATTATACTTGTAGCAACTGTTCTGATTTGGCTTTTTTATAAATTTCGCGATAAAAAGTTAATAGGTACCAAGCATGTAGCAGTTGAAGCAACACCTAGAACAGAACAGAATACTCAATACAGTGAAATTCTCGATACCATCAATCGTATCAAATTTAAATATAAAAAGAGTGAAAAATTCCGTGATGGGTTGCATGAGTTGTCAAGTACGCTAAAAACATACTTCGAAAATAAATTAGGTTTTGAAATTGAAGAAATGACTCCAACAGAAATCCAAGCAACAATAGATAGAAAAAACATAACTGCTTTGTTCCAACAAATGAGTTTCCTACAATTTGGACGCAACGAACCCAAGGAAGATGATTTTTTATCTATTATTGAGTTGACTCGTAAAACGATTAAAGAGTTCAAATCTTATTTGCGTAAAAGGAGGTAATGTATGGGTTTGAGATTTGAGTATCCATATATTTTTGTTGTTGGTTGTTTCCTCCTCATTGTCTATGCGTATTTTCGTTGGAAGTTGTTGTTGCAAAAGTCTCTTGCTTATGCACCTTTACAATTAAATGCTCCTAAACGGAAAAAGTTTTCGTGGCATCAAATAAAGCTACCGCTTGAGCTATTATTATTGCTAGTTGTATTCTTCTCTATGTCGGCTCCTTATAAATTGCTGGAAAGAAATATGGTTTTAGATCGAGGTCTGGATATTGTTTTTTCTCTTGATGTTTCTGCAAGTATGCAGGCTTCTGACTTTCCACCGACTCGGTTAGAGTTCTTGAAAAAAGTTACCTCTAATTTTATAAAAAAAAATACGACGAATCGAATGGGAGTGTATGTTTTTGCCAGGGATACTTTTACACAAACTCCTTTGACAACAGATCATAAAATCCTTTTAGAGTTGATGAGGGGGATTACTTTTGCTATGATCGATCATAATAAAAGTGGTGGAACCGCTATCGGGGATGCTTTACTTGCTGCCACTGATACCTTGGTAAAACAGCAAAAGCCGAATCGTGATCGAGTTATTATTTTAATCACAGATGGTGAAAATACTCATGGAGTAGACCCTTTACTCGCTGCGCGTTATGTGCGAGCAAACCAAGTTCGTCTATATATAGTAGGTGTTGCTGGTGATAAGCCTATTGAGGTGTATGTTGCTGGTAGACCTTATGTAACATCTTCAGGTGCTATTTTAAAAACATCTCTGGATGATACCCAACTTAAAGAAATTGCTAAGGAGGCAAATGGTAGGTATTATCGCGCCAAAGACGCATCTGTATTGCAAAAGGTTTTTGCAGAATTATTAACTTTAGAACAGACCCCCATTGAGATCAAAAAACTTTCCCATAAGGTTACGTATAGCCACTACTTAGCCTTGCTCTCTATGTTGTTATTTCTTATCTGGTTTGTTTTAGAAGGGTTTTTGCTTAGGAGACCTATGCGATGATTACATTTGAATATCCTTATTTACTATTTCTAATCCTACCATGGGCTTTATTAGTATACTATGTGTATTACAAACAAAAACTAGCATTAAAATGGGTTGGCACACACATTTCTGCAAGATTTCGAGGGAAAATTACTGCATATAAAGGACGAAAGCTAATATACCACATGGTTTCTCTCTATATTATGGGTCTATTATTACTACTTGCTGCGAGTGGAATTAAGAAACCTGGAAGTATCATTGTAGACGTTTCAAAAGGGAATATTCTTTTTCTTATAGATGCATCCACTAGCATGGTTGCATCTGATACCTCGCCTCACCCTGTTACTAAAAAAAAGCCTTACAATAGATTTGAACAGGCGCAGAAGTTTTGTCTAGAATTAGTAGATGCATTGCCTGACTACTCTTATGGGTTGATTACTTTTAGTGGTATTGCAGTAACACATTCTTTGCCAAACCCTGATGTGGTTTCTATAAAAACTTCTATACAAGCATTGAAGATGCATAATTTTGACAACCCAGGTTCAAGTTTTAAGAAGGCCTTACGCGAAGTTATCAAGCAGGCTAGTATGATTGATGGAAATTTTCAAGTCGTTCTACTGAGCGATGGAGAGCAACCTGAAGGGCACATAGAAAATTTACAGAAAGAGTTGGCAATATTGAAACGGGCAAATATTCCTGTACATACGGTGGGAGTTGGTACTAAAAAAGGTAGTACGATAAAATTCTATATATCTTTTTCTCGCAATCAGAAACAAAAGAGAAAAAAGTCACAACGAAATGATGACTCGACAGGAATTAAAAAAAAGGAAGTTCGTCAAAAAGTCATTAAGAGAATTAAAACTAAAAGGCAAGCAAAATATTTAAAACGTATCTCTTCTATGACAGGTGGCAAAAGTCTAATCGTAGAGGGCAAATATTTGGGAGGAGACTGGGTCAAGGATCTTATTCCTAGAGTGAAAAAGACTTTAGCGAAAACTACCCATAAGGAGAAGATGCATGGCAAGCAGGATGTTTCATACTACCTCTTTTGGTGTTTTTTACTATTGTTTCTCGCTGAGATTTTTATTTGGTTTCGTCCCGAGCTATGGCAGAAGCTCGTAAAGAACTTACCTTTTCTCTCTCTTATGTTGATATCTATTTTACCAAACTTTCATTGTTATATATGGAATGCAGATAAATACAATAGCGATGGTATCGCAGAAAATAAGAAAAAGAGTTTTGACTCAGCCAAGTTGCTATATGACAGAAGTATAAATTATCGTTTCAGAGAAAATATTCCAGTATATAATAATGGTAATAATGCAATGAATAGAGGTGATTATCGCAAGGCTCATGAGTATTACCAAACAGCTATGGAAATGGACCCGCAAATGCAGGAAGCTATATTCAATGATGGGCATGCGTTATACGAGTGGGGAAAAAGTGAACTCAAACCAGATGTCTGTAATGTGGAACGAGCTAAAAAATTATGGCAGCAAGCCGTACTACGTTTTGAAGAGTGCATCAATCTTTTATCAATTGAAGATCCTCTTGTTTTTTCTGCTGGTGAAAATAAAGAAGAGATTTTGACTAATGTGCTTCTTTTGGATAAGTTTGGCAAAGAAATGTGCAAACAAGAGTTTAAAAAACAACAAAAATCTAGTCAGAAGCAGAACTCTAACCAAGGCAAAGACTCTGACCAAGGACAAAATTCTAACCAAGGCAAAGATTCTAACCAAGGGCAAAATTCCAATCAAGGCAAAGATTCTAACCAAGACAAAGATTCTAACCAAGGACAAAACTCCAATCAAGGCAAAGATTCTAGCCAAGGCAAAGATTCTAACCAAGGCAAAGACTCTAACCAAGGACAAAACTCTGACCAAGGGCAAAATTCGAATCAAGGCAAAGACTCTAACCAAGACAAAGACTCTAACCAAGGACAAAACTCTAACCAAGGGCAAAATTCCAATCAAGGCAAAGATTCTAACCAAGGCAAAGACTCTAACCAAGGACAAAACTCTGACCAAGGGCAAAATTCCAATCAAGGCAAAGATTCTAACCAAGGACAAAATTCCAATCAAGGCAAAGATTTTGACCAGGGTAATGGTGGTTATGATGATAAAAATGGGCTAGGAGATAAAACATTAAAACAGCACCGTGAGACTGAGTATAAGCTAAGCAAAGAAGAAAAGAGAAAAATTGAAAAAGAAATTCATAGGATGCGAAAGCAAGTGAATGGAAAAACACATCGACGTTCTTGGCACCAGCAAAACCATGATAAGGGTAGAACTTTAAAAGAAAAGGAAGAAAATCTAAGAAAAATGATTTGGTAAAACTATGAATCAAATGTTTCAAATAGATAACTTAACAATTGGTGATAGTCGTAAGCCTGTATTTGTTGCTGAAATTGGCTTGAATCACAATAACGACCTCAATATAGCACAAAAAACTATCGAAAAAGCAGCTAAGATAGGTGCTCATGCAGTCAAATTTCAATCTTATATTACAGAAGAGTTTATAGATTCACAGAATCCTGAGGCTAAATTTCTCTTTGATATTTTTAAGAAATATGAATTATCAGAAAAAATGCATCGTGATTTACAAAAAACCGCCCAAGAGAACGGAGTTCTATTTTTTTCGACTCCGCTTTGCAATTCATCTGTTGATTTATTGGACTCATTGCAAGTACCTGCAATTAAAATTGCTTCTGGAGATATTGTAAATAAGCCACTTTTACAAAGAGTGGCGAAAGTGAATGTTCCTATATTTTTATCAACAGGAGCCGCTGAATTTTATGAAGTAGTGCGTGCTGTGGAAGAACTCAAGCAACAAGAGTTGGAAAATCTTTGCTTATTCCATTGCATTTCTCTTTATCCTACTCCTTTTGACAAATTAAACCTCAAGTCTCTTGAATTGTACCGTGATATGTACCAAATACCGATAGGCTTTTCTGATCATTCACAAGGATATCTTGCTCCCTCAGTTGCCACTGCTTTAGGAGCCTGTGTGATTGAAAAACATTTTACTCTCGATAAAGAATTAGAAGGTCCTGATCATGGTATTTCTGCTTCTCCAGAGGAGTTTGCTGAGATGATTTTGCATTGCAATCAAGTTGCTGAGATGTTAGGAGAAAAAGAAAAGGTTCCCTGGAAACAAGAGGTAGATGGGAGGTTTTTTGGTAGAAGATCGATGTACAAAAGAGAACAAGGAGACATTCCTCTCCGCCCAGCGATGCATTTACGTGTTGACGATTGGAAAAGTTCATGGGAGTAATTTATGGCTAGAGAGATAATTTTTTTCCGCCGCGAATATGAGAAGAAAATGACTCTTTCTTTGAGTTCTGAAGAAATTGCTCATTTGCGAAGTCTTCGGATATTCCAAAATACTAAAATCATCCAAATAAGGGATGGTCTTGGGAAAGTATACTACTATGAGGTTGGGGCAAATGAGAAAACTGCCAACTATATCGGTGAAAAGCAAGTAGATTCTAACGAAAATCAATTAGAAATAGCTACTGCTGTGCCAAAAGCAGGTAAGTATGAATTTTTATTGCAGAAGGCGACAGAACTTGGAGTTGGAACGATAAACTTTGTCAATTGCTTACAATCGGAGCGAAGAAATATAAATTCTGATAGAACTGCTAAAGTTATAGCAGAAGCCGCTGCACAATCTAGAAGATATTTTTTACCTCGATTTTCTTTATATGGGTCTTTAGAAGGATTTATGAATGAAAAGCAGGCAGGGTTTTTTTATCTAGATCCCTATGTAGAAGAAACTCTAACTGTAGAAAAACTAGTCGCTGGTGTTCCTATCATAGGTCCAGAAGGTGGTTTCCACCCAAAAGAACTTCAATTGTTTCGTCAAAAGGCAATTCCTGGTTTTTCTTTAGGCAAGGAGATTTTACGTTTAGAAACTGCTTGTATCTATGTACTCAGTTTGATGAAGTTTTATAAGGAGCAGATGTGTTTCGCAAAAAATTTAAATTAACCAAAAGTAAGATTGTACTAGAATTACCCGTCGAATTACTAGGTAAAGAGGTTGAGTTACGAGTAGAAGAAGTGCAACCTTCTTTAGAGGGTAAGACTAAGAAGAATGATGCGATACTAAAATATTTAGAAAAGCCATTCGTGATGGATGGATTTTCATTTATAGATAGAGAGACTATATATGATATATAAAACCTTTCTCGATACAAACCTTTGGATTTATGCTCTTATTGATTTTGGGCAGAAAGATAAGCAAAAAATAGCGAAACAAATTATATCTTCTGAAGAGAATGAAATATATCTAACAACGCAAGTTGTTAATGAAATTTCTTTTCAGGTTTTGAAAAACAATATTAACTTAGAAGAGGAGATTACTGATATTATCCATTCTTTCTATGACAAGTACATTGTTATAAATATGAGTAAACCGATATTACTCCTTGCTTCACAAGTTCGGGCAAAATATTCTTTTTCTTTTTGGGATAGCCAAATTATAGCAAGTGCTTTACACGCGGAATGCTCCATTTTGTACTGTGATTTTGTTGCAAAGACTATGTCACTACCTGAGGCAAATGGATTGAAGTTAGTGAATCCATTTTATTGAGAGTTGCATGGGAAAATATCTTCGAAAGCAAATATTTTTTTTCCTTTCCTTGCTTGTGCTGAATAGATGTTCTTATGATTATCCAGGAGATATCATCTGGCCTTTTATTTTTAATCCTCCCTCTTACACAATAGGAGGAGTGATAACTGGTTTGAATGGTGCGATGGTGCTGAAGAATGGGGAGCAGCAGATAGAGATTGTTTCTGGAGAAAATTCATTTCTTTTTGCGGGGCAGGCATCTGGGACTGCTTATCAAGTAGAATTTGTATCCTACCCTTCTGAACAGTACTGTTCTATTAGCGATGCCTCAGGAACAGTTGTAGAAGAAAATATAACTAATGTTACAATATCTTGCTATGCAAAAAAAAAGATTTTTCTTTCTAATACTACATACCGTGGAAATTTAGTGGGTTCTGATAGCAATTTTGATACAGCTGATTCTTACTGTAATTCTGATAGCAATAAGCCATCTGATAATTCCAATTATAAGGCACTTTTAGGGGGATTTACTAGGTATCCAGGAGGGAGTGATTGGGTTTTTGCAAATGACATAGCTTATGTTAGGAGTGTGGGCGATGTTTTCTTAGTGAAAATAACTGAAACTATGTCATATACTGAATTGGTAAATTCACTGAATGGACAAGGAAATACCTTTTGGACAGGCCTGGACGCGAATTGGAACATTAGCAATAATTGTTGCACATGGAGCTCTTCCACGAATTCTTGCAATGGTAACCTGGGAATTGGAAATGTAATAGACAAAACCTCAATAGCATATACAACATCTAGTTGTGATACAAAATACAAGCTTTTATGTGTGGAACAGTAACTTACAGGTGATAATATGATGTTTTCTGTTAGAAGGATCAGTCGATATTCTATTGCAAAGGTAAACCCTCCTATGGATATGACTACCAGCTATAATTTAAAGCACCAATTATTGGAACTATCAGAGGAGGAGGGGCAGTCCCTTGTCGTTGATCTCAATGATATTGATGAATTAGATTCTTCTGCCATTTCTTTACTTGTTACTTTACAGAAGAAGTTGAATTCAAAAGGTTTAGGTTTTTATATGATTCATGTGAACCGTAGGATTAAGGGACTGTTCAATCTAGCATTTTTAAAAGATTTTTTTAAGATATACCCAACGGAGGAGGATTTACCTTAATTGAGGTGAGATTTCATGGAAATTGATTTATATTTTTACCAATTTGCCGAGCAAATAGATATTCATGAAATCCTTAGCATATTCCCCGCTGGTATTCATATCAATACTTTTCAATTTTCTGATTTTTTTTTAAATAATACCTCTTCCAAAGCAAAGATTTACTTTTACAATGTCAGAGAAGGAGTAGGTTTACCTGCTATCCACTTAGATAAGCAAACCATAGCTTTACTTTGTATACAAACCCCTTGGAATATTGACAAAATTATGTACCATAGCGGTACAATTGTATTAGCAGATAATTTGAATACCTTTTTGGTTACTATGTTGATCGAACGTTTGCAATTCGTGAATCAACTGTCTTTAGAACAAAGTTTATTGCAAGAAAAGTTAGATATAGTTTATAATAAGTCAACTGATCTGTTGATGATTGTTCATGCTGAGACTGAAGAAGTTCTTTCGGTTAGCCGTTCTGTTAACTATTTGCTTGGTTATACGGAAGAAGAAGTGGTAGGTGCTATTTACCATACATTATTTTCGCAACAGGAGCACGGTAAAGAGCTAGAATCTTATAAGTTTCATACAACTGTACCCACACCTGGTTTGATTCGCAAAGATGGGAGTGTTTGTTCTACGGAAATGACTATGTCTCCAACGATTTGGCGAGGTGAAGAAGTTATTTTCTTAAATTTTCGCGATATTACAGAGAGGAAAAAAAGAGAAGATGAGATTTTTCAGTTAGCCTATTATGACAAATTGACCCAACTGCCTAAACGGGAATTATTTATTGATAAACTAGGTTATATAATGACGCAAGCTAGGGAAGAAAATTTCTTCCTCGTTCTTGTTTTGATTGATATTGATTCCTTGCGATTTATCAATGATTCTTATGGGCAAAAATACGGTGATTATATTTTATCTAAGGTGTCACAGCGCCTATTAAAAAACTACCCTGATGTAAATATTATTTCTCGTTTTGGTGGAGATGAGTTTTTTCTTGGTTTCCTTATCCAAAAACATGATGATGAAGTTGGACTTGTGAACGATATCTTAAAAAAGTTACAGATGCCTTTTCGTTCACAAGAATTAGAGTTTAAGTTAACCGTATCTATTGGTGCTTCCATTTTTCCTTTAGACAGTGAAGATAAAGAAACCTTGCTTAAGTATACGGAAATGTCTTTGAATTCTTCTAAGCAAAAAGGAAAAAATAGTTATTCTTTCTTTGATAGAAAATTATTAGAAAAAAGCGATTATCGTCAAGAAGTAGAGATTAGTTTACGTTCAGCAAATTTGATGAGTGACTTTAGCCTTTTCTTCCAACCACAAGTTGATATCCAAACAGGTGCTTTAGTCGGTACGGAAGTATTATTGCGTTGGACTGGAAAAAAAGGCAAGTCCATTCCTCCAAGTATATTTATTCCCATCGCTGAAGAAATTGGTATGATCAATGAGCTTGGCGAAAATATTTTTAAGAAAGCATGTTCACAAGTGAATATTTGGCGAGAGAGAGGAATTGTCAAAGATTTGAAGCTATCTATAAATATTTCACCTATGCAGTTTAACAATCCTATTTTTCCCGAGAACATATTTCGTATTTTAAAAAATTACAGTTATCTTCCGCAAAATCTTGTTGTGGAAATAACTGAAAATGTCCTCATGAAAGACTCTAAAGATAATTTATCAAAAATCAAAGAATTGCAGGCTAAAGGTGTCAAAGTTGCAATTGATGACTTTGGTACTGGATACTCTTCTTTTAAAAGTTTTAAAAACTTTGCTTTTGATTGTGTTAAAATTGATAGAGAATTTGTAAAAGATATTTCTCGTTCACACCACAGCCAAGCCATTGTTTCATCAATTTTGTCTATGGCAAACAAGTTAGGTTTAGAAGTTATTGCAGAAGGAGTGGAAACAAAGACTCAACTAGAAGTTTTGGAGAAAATGAATTGCCGTGTAATACAGGGATACTATTTTAGCATGCCACTGAGCTCTGATGATTTTGAGGATTACATTTTTGCTAATTTCTCTAAAGCTCGCTAGGTTAAAAATAATGGTGCCATTGTAGTTGGAAGGAAAGGTTTTTATCTCCCTGTGTTAGTTTGGAATTCTGGGGAACGTTTTTTTGTTGTGCTTGTGAAAAGGAATACAAGTCATATAAATGGTACATATAAACACCTACTGTCATGAAGCTCGCAACTTGCCAGTTCTTATTCAGTGATTGGAACTCATTGTTATTTTTTTTATTGCGGTAGAGGTAAATACTGTTTGGCAATATATAATATTCATTGCGTCGTAAAGATTTTTGTGCTCGTTGGAAATAATTGATAGAGGATATAGCTGATAAAACAAAAATACTCCCTAAGACTATAGATTTCCATTTTTTATTTTGATAATAAGATTGTGAATACCCAGGAATCGTATTTCTCCAATCACTCCAATGAAACTTTATAAAACCAGATCGTAGAGAAGCTAAGGTGATATTAGATATGAGAATCTTATGCGATTTTTTGAAGCGATCGTTTCCAATAAGGTATTTAGGAGTTTGGGTATGAATCTTAATTACTGTATCTATATTCTCAGTTTCGATTTGCCAAAAAGAGCTGATTGGGAATAGGTTTTTGACACTTTTTTTGTTTATAGAGAGAATTTCTAGAGTTTGGAGTTTGCCAGGTTTGGTTTCGATAATTTTTTCTTCCTGCAAATCCTGTGTTAAGATAATTTTCTTTAAAGATATATGTAAAACAAAGAAAGTGCATTTTTTATCCTCAGAAGGAGTAAACTGAACGCATGCTTTTGCTCCGGTATAACCGGGTTTGAGACGCTGTATATCAGCTTGCGGGATAGTAATCGTTTCTTGGAATGC
>JBCCIA010000139.1:0-13045 GCA_039028475.1 Spirochaetota bacterium
CAAGGAAAGTTTGACCAGTTCCAAAGGAATATTCCCTTTAGTGCCCTGCTAATTGCCTTTCGAGAATTGATGCACTTCCTATTGGCAGAAACAGAGGATAGCTTAAACCATTGGAGAGAAGAGTTGGACTTCGCCTTAGGCAAAAATGCCCAGGTATTGATAGATGTGATCCCAGAATTAGAACTCATTATCGGTAAAAAATCGCCTGTCCCTGCATTGAGTCCTGCGGAAAATCAAAACAGATTCAACCTAACCTTTCAGAATTTCATCAGTGTTTTCAACAGGAAAGAACACCCTATTGTACTTTTTATCGATGACTTGCAATGGGCAGATACGCCTTCTTTAAATCTTATCAAACTCATCATGACAAACTCTGACAATAAGTATTTTATGATCATCGGTGCTTACAGGGATAACGAAGTGGAAACAGGTCACCCTCTGTTAAAGACGGTAGAAGAGATCAATAGGTCTGGTCTAGAGGTAGAAAATATACGTTTAGGTCCCTTAAATATGGACAATATCCAAGAACTCATAAGTGACACTTTTAATAGCAAACAAGGTTCGGAACAACTTGCGGAGATTCTTATCCAAAAAACCGGGGGGAATCCTTTTTTCATTGGTGAATTTTTAAAGTCTCTCTACAAAGCTGAAATCATTGATTTCAATTATACTAGCAATGAATGGCAATGGAATGTCGACAAAATTCATGCATACGGAATCACAGATAATGTAGTAGATTTGATGGTAAAAAATATTCGTAACTTTCCAGAAGACACAGCTAAAATTCTAAGCCTTGCAGCCTGTCTTGGCAACCAATTCGATATTAAATTTTTAGGTATTATATCACAAATTTCCAATGAAGATTTAATTGAATTTCTTTGGCCAGCCATTGACGAAGGGGTGCTTATACCTATCGGGAATGCCCAATCCATTATCCAAACGGCAAGAGAGGATGTGAAGACCGTAGACATATCTGAATTAGAAAAGTCTAAAATTCGTTTCCAGCATGACAGGGTACAACAAGCTGCCTATAGTCTAGTCAGTCAAAAGAAACGAAAAAAAATTCATTATAGAGCAGGAAATTCTATACTAGCGAAAGTATCAAAAGAAGAAATAGAAGAAAAGATCTTTGAAATCACTCGCCATTTGAATGAAGGGAAAGACCTTATTTCTAAGGAAGAAGAGAGACTTAGGCTGGTGGAATTGAACTTACGAGCTGGACAAAAAGCCAAATTAGCTACCGCCTATGAGTCGGCTGTAAATATCCTAGAAACAGCAAAAGAATTGCTTACAGAAGAGGATTGGAACAGTAACTATAGATTAACATTTTCCTTATATATCAACCTAATCGAAAGTCTCTATTTGAGCGGTGATTTAGAAAAATCAAAAGGCATTTTAGAATACTGTTACGCAAAAGCAGATAACGATTTAGACATTGGCAACTTGCATTTGTTAGAAATCATGCAAATGGCTACCATTGGAAAATACTTTGAAGCGACTGATATCGGGATCACTGCATTAAAACGATTTTCGATCCTTCTTCCTGAAAAATCAAATGCTACTACCATCCAAGAATTTTTCCAGCAAGAACTGGACTGGTTCCAAAAGGAATGGAAAGATAAAAGTTTAGAAGAACTTTTGGATCTACCGCAAAACTCAGGAGAAATACACATGCTAGTCATGTCGATACTAATAGAACTTGTGGTGATTGCAGTCATTGCACTCCCCGAATACCTCGGAGTTATCACCATCTGCTGTGTCAACCAATCAATCCAAAAAGGCAATAACTATCACTCCTCAACCGGGTATGTGTTTCATGGCATCACTTTGTACAACCATTTCAGAGACTATCAGGTGGGACACCAATTCGCCAAGATAGGTGTTCGCATCAATGAAGAGATTTTTAACAATGTTTCGGTAAAAGCGAGCGTATCTAATATGTTTGGAGCCTTCATCAACTTTGCAGTCGAGCCTTTTAAGAATAGTATTCCTGTTATGGCGGCTGGTTTTGAAGCTGCAATGGAATCTGGAAATAAATTGTATGCATCTTATAATGCTGCCAATCATTTCAAATATAACTATTTTGCCGGTTTTCACCTAAAAACTTGTAAAGATCTTTGCATAAAAGCAGTGAATACAAATGAAAAATTAGGTGTCATCCCAGTATATATCCATGTTGTTTTATATTATGGGTTTCTTAAAAATCTTCTAGGCGAGATAGAAGATATCTATTCTCTAGAGTGTGATTTGATAGATAGTGAAGAACGATTTGTTAGAGATTATGCTCATTTTGGCTTAGTTTTTACCAACTATTTTGCCTTAAAAATATATCTCAATATGCTCTATGAAGATTATGCATATGTGCTTAAAAATACTATCGAATCCCCTAGTGAATATTTAGTTATGAACGAACTACTTCCACATGGAGAGGAGTATAAGTTTTTTGCAGTGCTAGCTTTTTTCCAGCTCTATCACGAAATCGAGAGAAAAAATTATGAGACGCAAATCGAGGAGTTTACCGAGTATGTGTACCGTCTGTCGAAGTCAGCTCCGACAAACTTTGCCGCACATTATGCACTGATCCAAGCAGAAAAGGCACGTGTAGAAAATAGAGATTCTATTGCGATCCAATCCTACTTTGAAGCAATTGAAAGTGCAAAGGAAAATGAACTTATCTATAACGAAGCATTGGCAAACAAGCTGTGTGCACAGTTTTGGATCAGTAGAAAAAATGTAAAATATGGCACAATCCATATGACAGAAGCATACCTATTGTATAAAAAATGGGGAGCACTAGCAAAATGTGATTTTTTAGAAAAAAACTATAAAAATTACATCGCATTCGAAAAACCAAATTCCTACGATATGGCCAGTAAGGATCATACTATCGAAAGCAGCTTTATCGGTGACTCCACTACCTTTACTACTACTTTAGACTTGGCATCGATGATCCGTGCTTCGCAGGTTCTTTCAGAAGAAATCCAATACGAAATCCTTTTGGAAAAATTAATCAAAATCTTAGTGGAAAACGCAGGTGCTGAACGAGTTGTTTTGCTCTCACGTTCTGAGGATAGCTTTTATATTGATGCTGATGGAACGGCTGAAGGAAAGACTATATACCAGTTGGGCACGGTCCCTTTTTCAGAAACGGAGAACGTTCCTATTTCCATCATAAACTATGTCATTCGATCGAAGAGCCCACTGAT
Organism: Spirochaetota bacterium; assembly: GCA_039028475.1. Taxonomy (GTDB): domain Bacteria; phylum Spirochaetota; class Leptospiria; order Leptospirales; family Leptospiraceae; genus JBCCIA01. Next base: position 3,207 of record JBCCIA010000139.1, read on the forward strand.
CCTAACAGATGCAAAAGAAAGTAAACAATTCGATACAGATAGTTATTTGCAGACTACAGATGTCAAATCTGTTCTGTGTGCTCCTCTTTCCAGCAAAGGCGAACTAACAGGTGTTATCTATCTCGAAAATAATATTACAACAGGTGCCTTCACAGAAGATAAAGCGAGCCTTTTGCAAACACTGGCGAGTCAGGCTGCGATTTCTATTGAAAATGCTAAATTATATGCTAACATAGAGAATGTTACTAGGGAAAAAACCAGAGTCTCTACGGAGATGGAAATAGCAGAGACAATTCAAACCTCTCTCTTGGTAGAAAAGACCGAGTTTTCTGGGTATGAATTTCTTCCCTACATGCGAACCTCAGACGAAGTTGGTGGTGATTACTACGATCTGATCCAAAGGGACGAAGGCGAATGGTTGGTGATTGGCGATGTCAGTGGGCATGGAGTTACAGCTGGTCTTATCATGATGATGGTACAGACAGCGATTCACTCCTCTCTGCAAGCGATCGATTTGTTTGTAAATCCTGGTAGAGTTCTGCAAAGTGTCAATGAAGTGATTTCTCAGAATATTAAGAAAATGCGCTTGGATAAGTACATGACCCTAACTTTGGTTTTTAAAGATAGGGATAATTTTTATTACAGTGGTTTGCACCAAGATATAGCCATTTATAGGCACAACGAACAGAATGTCGAACGTTTGCAAACAAACGGCTCTTGGATTGGTATGCAAGATTTATTTCATGACTTTCCCGTTGGTAACTTTAGCTTAAAGGCAGGAGATATTGTCCTATTGTATACAGATGGCATCACGGAAGCTCAGGATGAAACTGGAAATATGTTAGGGGATTCTGGTATTGCCGATACTTTACTTACTGCTGGCGAAAAACCACTAGTGGAAGTCAAAGATAGCATTTTAGAAAAAATTGCTGCTTATAAAACAGACGATGATATTACTTTTACTCTATTGAAAAAAAATAGCTAGCAAGAGCTTATTCACCAATTCTAAAAAAATCCTTCTGTTGCTCAAGAGCCTACCTAAACTATAGGCTCTTACAGTTTAGCTTTTGCCTAATAATAAAGTTATTTGCAAAGACACCATTAAATTCTCCCATCTATTCACCGCCTCTTTATGCATTTTAAGCCTCTATATTTGCATTATACAGGATCAACTTTTTCAGTATCAGTATAGTTTAAATATTTTCATTTACTAGATACGAATAACATATCTAATGTCACAAAAATTCTAAGAGGGCTATATGCGAGAATTCATCGGATATGAAATCATTCAAAAAATAAGTCGAAGTGAAAGTATAGAAATATATAGGGTAAGAGAAAGTGTAACAGAAAAAAAATATGTAATCAAATTTGTTGCTTCCAAGCAAAATTCTAACCAACACCTCTTTCATTTGAGAAACGAATACAAAATTCTTAAGCTATTTGGATCGGATCACATCGTGAAACCATATGATTTCCAAAACCAAAAAGATGGTTATTGTCTAATTATGGAGGATGGAGGAATTTCTTTAAAAGAGATTTTACATAGAAAAAAAACTCTTTCTCTACAGCAGTTTGTTGCCTATGCAATCGAAATAACCAAGGGACTTGCCGATGTCCATAAGAACAAAATTGTCCATAAAGACATAAAACCAAGCAATGTAGTGATCCAAGAGAACAGCGATTCTACCATTAAGCTAATCGACTTTGGAATTTCTACCAGGTTAAAGCGAGAAGAAACCGGTTGGAAATCAGTCAACATTTTGGAAGGTAGTTTGCCCTACATCTCTCCAGAACAAACCGGCAGGGTCAATCATTCCATTGATTACCGAACAGATTTTTACTCCTTAGGGGTGACATTTTTTGAGCTTTTAGCAGGAAATACTCCATTTGAAACGAATGATCCCATCGAACTGATCCATTCCCATATTGCCAAATCACCCCCTAAGATCCATGAAGTGAGGACAGATGTTCCTGAAATCATTTCTAAAATTATCTTTAAATTGATGGAAAAAGACCCCGAAAAGAGGTACAATAGCGCTTTTGGAATAAAACACGATCTAGAAAAAAGTTTAGAACTGCTAGGATCTTCTAATACCAATGGCAAATCGTTCCGACTTGGTAAAAAAGATCTAAATGATGTCTTTAAAATACCGCAAAAGCTATATGGTAGAAGCGAAGAAACGAGTCGTTTGATTTCTATTTTTGATCAGGTAGCCAGTGGTTCCGCAAAATTATTGTTGGTCAGTGGTTACTCAGGGATTGGCAAATCTGCCTTTATCCATGAAACCCATAAACCCATTACTGAAAAACATGGTTTTTTCATCCAAGGAAAGTTTGACCAGTTCCAAAGGAATATTCCCTTTAGTGCCCTGCTAATTGCCTTTCGAGAATTGATGCACTTCCTATTGGCAGAAACAGAGGATAGCTTAAACCATTGGAGAGAGGAGTTGGACTTCGCCCTAGGTAAAAATGCCCAGGTATTGATAGATGTGATCCCAGAATTAGAACTTATTATCGGTAAAAAGCTACCCGTTCCCGTATTGAGTCCTGCGGAAAATCAAAACAGATTCAACCTAACCTTCCAGAATTTCATCAGTGTTTTTAATAAAAAAGAACACCCTATTGTGCTTTTTATCGATGACTTGCAGTGGGCGGATATTTCTTCTCTCAGTCTTATCAAGCTCATCATGACAAACTCTGACAATAAGTATTTTATGATCATCGGTGCTTACAGGGATAACGAAGTAAAAACGGGTCACCCTCTGTTGAAGACAGTAGAGGAGATCAATAAGTCTGGTCTCGAGGTAGAAAATATACGTTTAAATCCTCTAACTATGGACAATATCCAAGAACTCATAAGTGACACTTTTGATACAAAACAAGGGGTAGAACAGCTTGCCGAGATTCTCATCCAAAAGACGGGAGGGAATCCTTTTTTCATTGGTGAATTTTTAAAATCACTTTATAAGGCTGAAATCATCGACTTCAACTATAAAACAAATGAATGGCAATGGGATAGCAATAACATTCATAGCTATGGTATCACAGATAATGTTGTTGATTTGATGGTAAAGAACATTCGTAACTTTCCAGAAAACACATCCAAGATTTTAAGTCTGGCTGCCTGTCTTGGCAACCAATTTGATATCAAATTTCTAAGTATTATATCTGAATTGTCTTATAAAGATTTGATTGATTTTCTTTGGCCCGCCATTGAGGAAGGGGTTATCATTCCAATTGGAAATGCTCAGTCTATTTTGCAAGCAGTGAGAGAAGAGGCAGAATCAATCGATATGATTGAATTAGAAAAGTCTAAAATTCGTTTCCAGCATGACAGGGTGCAACAAGCTGCCTATAGCCTAATAGATGATAGAAAGAAAAAGGAGGTTCATTACAAAGCAGGAATCTCTATACTAGCAAAAGTATCAGAGGAGGAGAAAGGAGAGAAACTATTTGAGATTACGCGACATTTGAATGAAGGCAGGGATCTTATTTCTAGTGAAAGCGAGAGAATTAGGCTAGTTCAATTAAACTTACAAGCTGGCCAAAAAGCAAAGCTAGCCACTGCTTACGAATCCGCGGTAAATATTCTGCTAACTGCAAAAGACTTACTTAAGGAAGAAGACTGGGATTCTCAGTATTCCTTAGTATTCTCCTTACATACAAACCTGATAGAAAGTTTTTACCTAAGCGATGATTTAGAACAATCGCAAAAGTTATTAGAATACTGTTATGTTATGTAAAAGCAAATAATGATTTAGATATTGGGAATTTACATCTGTTAGAAATAAGACAAATGGCTACTATAGGAAAATACCTTGAAGCGACTGATATGGGAATTACCGCCTTAAAACGGTTTTCGATCCTCCTGCCAAAAAGTTCCAACACCAATGAGATACAAAAGTTTTTCCAACAAGAACTTAGCTGGTTCCAAGAAAAATGGAAACATAAAAGCCTGGAAGAACTCATGCACCTATCAAAAAACTTAGAAGATGTACATATGTTAGTAATGTCGATTCTAATCGAGCTTGTTGTGATTGCAGTCATTGCACTCCCAGAATACCTGGGGGTTTTGACAGTTACTTGTGTCAACCAATCGATTCAAAAAGGCAATAACTTCCATTCTTCCACAGGATATGTATTTCACGGTATCACCTTGTACATTCATTTCAGAGACTATGAAGTTGGACACCAATTCGCTAAATTAGGGGTGCGAATCAATGAAGAAGTGTTTAATAATGTTGCAGTAAAAGCGAGCATATCGAATATGTTTGGAGCCTTTATAAACTTCGCCGTTGAACCTTTTCAAAATAGCATTCCAATTTTATCAGCGGGCATTGAAGCTGCCTTAGAATCAGGAAACAAACCATATGCTGCCTATAACACAGCAAATCATTTCAAATATAATTTTTTTGCTGGTCTAGATCTCAAAGAATGCAAACAACTATGTATAAAAGCTGTGAATGCCAATAAGAAAATAGGTGTTATTCCATTGTATATACATGTTGTATTGTATTATGGGTTTATGAAAAATCTTTTAGGTGAAACGAAAGATCCTTTCTCTATTGAATGTGAAATGATTGAAAGTGAAAAACAATTTGTTAAAAAATACTCCAGTTTTGGTTTAGCCTTTTCCAATTACTTTGCGATTAAAATTTACATCCATGCTCTATATGAAGACTATGAATATGTGCTTAAGAATGCGATAGAATCTCCCAGTGAATTATTACCAGTGAATGATCTACTGCCACATGGAGAGGAATATCGCTTGTTTGCAATACTATCTTTTTTCAAACTTTACCATCAAATAGAGAGAAAACAGTACGAAGAGAAAATAGCAGAGTTTACCGAATATGTCGAACGCCTCGCCAAATCAGCTCCAACAAACTTTGAATCTCATTATCTACTCATCCAAGCGGAAAAGGCACGTGTAGAAAATAATATCACAGCTGCAATTCAGTTCTACTTTGAGGCCATTGAAAGTGCAAAAAACAGTGAACTCATTTATAACGAAGCCTTAGCCAATAAACTCTGTGCACAATTTTGGATTGGTAAAAATAATACAAAATACGCAACACTTCATATGACAGAAGCCTACCTATCGTATAAAAAATGGGGAGCTGTAACCAAATGTAACTTCTTAGAAAAAAAATATAAAGAGTATATCAACCTAGAAAAGCCAACTTCCAATGACATAGTAAATAAGACATATACGGTAGAGAAGAGTTTTATTGGAGATTCGACCACTTTTACCACCACCTTTGATTTAGCATCAATGATCCGTGCTTCACAAGTTTTATCAGAAGAAATCCAATACGATACTCTGTTGGAAAAGTTGATTAAAATTTTAGTAGAAAATGCAGGTGCTGAACGAGTTGTTCTGATTTCACGCTCTCAGGATACATTTTTTCTAGACGCCGATGGAACCGCAGACTCCAAACATATTTATAAATCAGCAACTAGCACTTTAGAAGATGCAACAAATGTTCCTCTTTCCATCATAAATTATGTCTTACGCTCAAAACGCCCACTTATATTAAACGATGCTAAGAAAAACAAACAATTCGAATCAGACACTTACTTACAGGTATCTAAGGTAAAATCGGTGCTATGTGCTCCTCTTTCTACCAAAGGAGTATTGACAGGTATTATTTATTTGGAGAATAATATCACTTCAGGTACCTTTACGGAAGATAAAGCGAGTCTTTTACAAACACTGGCTAGTCAAGCCGCGATTTCTATTGAAAATGCCAAGTTATATGCTAACATAGAAAATGTTACTCGGGAAAAAACCAGGGTATCTACTGAAATGGAAATAGCCGAGAAAATCCAAACCTCTCTTTTGGTAGAACAGAATAAATTTTCTGGCTATGAGTATCTTCCTTTTATGCAAACCTCAGACGAAGTTGGGGGAGATTATTATGATCTGATCCTACGTGAAGAAGGAGAATGGCTAGTTATTGGCGATGTCAGTGGGCATGGGGTTACGGCTGGTCTTATTATGATGATGGTACAAACTGCGATTCATTCTACACTAAAAGCCTTTGATTTGTTTATTACACCTGGTAGAGTTTTGCAAAGTGTCAATGAGGTCATATCTCATAACATAAAAAAGATGCAGCTAGATAAGTACATGACTCTGAGCTTGATTTTTAAAGATGGCGATAATTTTTATTATAGTGGCCTACACCAAGACATAGTTATCTACAGGTATAAAAAGCAGCAAGTAGAGCGTATGCAAACAAATGGTTCTTGGCTTGGTATGCAAGAATTGTTTCACGACTTTCCTGTTGCTAACTTTCAACTTAAAACAGGAGATATAATCTTATTGTATACAGATGGCATCACAGAAGCTAGTGATAAATCTGGAAATATGTTAGGGGATTCAGGCTTAGCAAAGACATTACAAGCTACTGGAGAGAGGCCTTTGCAAGAAATTAGAGACAAAATTCTAGAAAAAGCGAGTGAGTATAAAACGAATGACGATATCACTTTTACTCTCTTGAAAAAGAACAAGTGATAAAAAAATACTTTGGTTTGAGATATACACTCTCATCTTAAAAAGAGAATTTTATTCCCTTTTTAAGATGAGAGAACTGGCAGCAAATCCGTATAAAAGAAACCCGTATCATAATTTTTATCACTCAGCGAACAAACATCTCCCTCTTCCTCATCGCTTTGTTCTTGCACCTGATAAGTTCTGCGAACAGTTTCCCCTTTTGTAAAATCAATGCTATGCTGAAAAATCGGCCCAGCATAGACATAGCTATGGTATTCACCATTTTCCCCACAAGGATCAACACCGTCGGGGAGGTCTTGGAGAAAACTAGAATCAATTTCACGACCAGCAAAGTTCTCTCCTAGAAAACGCTCATTGATACAGACAAGTGCAGCTCGAAAACCTAGGTCAATGAAAGAATGAATCAAGTCTGTAGTATCTCTTTTCCAAATAGGAAACTCACCTTTGATCCCAACCTTTGCCAATTGCTGTTCTCTATACTCACGTAAATCCTGCAAAAAGATATCACCAAAAACAGCGGTTTCAATCTCCTCTTCCTCCACCAAATCTTGCAAACGTTCCTGCATCAATTGGTTGTACTGCATCATATTGGGAGCTTCTGGCAATAATAAGGTCTCCAGACGAATCCCCAAGGACTCAGCCTGGGCATGTAGGAGCTGCATACGCACACCGTGCATACTGATCCGTCCATAACTTTTGTTAACCGAAGTGAAAAGAATGATGTCTTCTCGAGCAGTGTGTTTTAGCACTTCATGTAAGGCTAGCGAAGAATCTTTGCCCCCACTCCAGTTAAATAGTATTTTACCCATATACTGAAACTATTCTTGTCCTTCCAACCAACGCTCTGCTTCTAGAGCAGCCATACAACCACTACCAGCAGCGGTAACAGCTTGGCGGTATACATTGTCTTGTACATCTCCAGCAGCAAAAACACCTTCGATATTGGTTTGTGTCGTTCCAGGTTTGGTGATGATATAACCCGTTTCATCTAGATCCAAATAATCTTTGAATATATCGGTATTTGGTTTGTGACCAATCGCATAGAAGAGACCTCCGACGGGAAGTGCGTAAGATTCTTTTTTTTCGACATTCTGTACCTGCAGCTTCGATATAACAGAACCATCTCCATCTACTGTTTGTAAAACTGTGTTCCAAACGATTTCGATCTTGGGGTTGTTGAAGGCTTTCTTTTGCATAATTTTAGAAGCCCGTAAGGTATCACGTCTATGGATCAAGTAGACTTTCGTACCAAACTTTGTCAAATGGTTGGCTTCTTCGATCGCCGAATCTCCCCCACCGATGACTGCCAATTCTTTGTCACGAAAGATGGGTAGAGCACCATCACATACGGCGCAGGCGGAGATACCTTTTTGCCAATACTCATCCTCTCCAGGCACACGCATTCTTTTAGCAGTAGCACCAGTAGAGATGATCACTGTTTCAGCTTCACGCTCCTCTTCGTCGGTAGTAACCAAAAAAGGCCGTTTGCTAAAATCCACTTTAGTAACGGTTTGCGTTAAAATTTTAGTGCCATACTTTTCCGACTGTTGGCGAAAGAGCTGTGTCAACTCAGTACCATCGACACCATCAGGGAAACCTGGAAAGTTTTCCACCTCTGTGGTTGTTGTCAACTGCCCACCGGCAGCAATCCCACCGGCCATAAACCCCTCATACATGACAGGATTCAAATTTGCTCGAGCTGCATAGATCGCAGCGGTATGCCCAGCCGGGCCGGAACCTATAATTACTACTTTATCTGCCATATCAAAACCTCTTTAAAAATAATAGCCTGTAAAAGAAAACTTAAAATACGAAATAATAAAACTGCGGACTTGCCGTAACTGTATAAATCATAAAGGCTAAAAACAATACTGTACTCATGCAAATTAGCTTCCATTTTTGTGCAAGTGGATTTTCCTTAGGTAATGTCCAAGCTTTCTCCTCAGCAATCTCCCAGATAAATAAGAAGAAAACAGGAACTAAGACAGAAGCCGTTACTTGCAGCTCTTTTCCATCTGTCAGATAAAAGAAACTAGATATTTGGATCATCGCCTTCTTATAGGACTCTGCACGGAAAAAGATTGCCGCAAAACTAAACACCCAAAAAGCGTATAAAACTCGTACAAAATGGGGAACCTTGGCAAATAACCAGGACCAACCCATATCTTTGAAAAACCTTTCCGTCATTTGGAAAAAGGAATGGACAAGACCCCAAATGATAAAAGTCCAAGCAGCTCCGTGCCAAATTCCACCAACCGTCATGGTGATAAATAAGTTGAAGTAATTGCGTACACGGCCAACACGACTCCCCCCCAAAGGTATGTACACATAATCGCGCAGCCAGGTAGAAAGAGAAATATGCCACCTCTGCCAAATCTCCATGGAAGAGGCTGCAAGAAATGGCCTTTGGAAATTGAGAGGAATTTTAAAACCCATCATTTTTCCTACGCCAATTGCAATATCCGAATAACCGGCAAAGTCACAGTAGATTTGTACCGAGAATAGAAGACTTGCAAAAAAACATGCAGAACTGCTGTAAGCACTCGGATCAGAGTACAATGGTTTTAGCACAACAGCAATGGGGTCAGCGATCATCGTTTTTTTAAAAATCCCTGTCGTGACATCTTCCAATCCCTCGAAAATCTGTTGTTTGGAAAATTTATGGGTTTCAAAGAACTGGGGAATCAGTACAGCCGCCCGGATGATAGGTCCTGCAACTAGTTGTGGAAAAAAAACTAAAAATAAAGAAAAACGAAAGAAACGCTTTTCAGATGGAATAACCCCTCTATACACATCTACCGCATAAGCAATGGCTTGGAAGGTATAGAAAGAAATCCCTAATGGTAGCACTAAATTGTATTTGTGCTGTTCTGTAAATTCTTGTTGTACTATAAGATCATAATAGATGGAGCGTAAGAAATCCGTATACTTGAAGAATACAAGTATCCCCACATTGCACAACAAACAGAGGAACAACCATAGCTTCTTTTTACTTACCGAGGAACTCGATTCAATGCGTAGCGAAGTATAATACGTTACTAATAGAGATAGAAAGAGTAAAGGAAGAAAGGCGAGCTTAAGAACAGAATAAAAGTATACCGAGGATAGGAATAATACCACTCTTTGAGCCTTCCCCTCTGTCTTGTAAAATAAAAATAAAACAATAGGTAAGAAAAATAAAAAGTGTAAGGAGTTGAATAACATTTAGGGAAAAATCTCCTTAGTTTTTTTAGAGATTACCTCATAGATCCAATCGTGGCCTTTTTTAGTATAATGCCCATCTCCATAGATATAGTAAGGGCGAACATTCGGCCTTCCC
>JBCCIA010000140.1:0-12858 GCA_039028475.1 Spirochaetota bacterium
GTTTGCTGTGCATACTTAAAGTAATTCAGTAGACTCAAGCCATCGGCCGCCTCTCCAACGACCAGAAAGCCTTCTTGTAGCATATATTTCTTCAAAAGCATGCGCTCTGGTTTTGAATCTTCTGCAATCAATACCCTAAGTTTTTGTTGGGAAGATAAGTTTGTCCCTAGAGGCAAACGAACTTGTTGCGACAAACTATTATTCATACATAGAACACCTTGAGTAAAGCTCATTCAAGCATATCTCTTCTCATCAAAAAAGATAGTATTTTTTTAGAAAAGTAGGTTTTACATGACAATCTTTCAAATAATTTTTCATTTACAAATTAGAAAAGTATCTCTATACGTTCCGTAGGAAAGTTTAAGCATGTGTATTCTATTCTTAGCAATTGGGCAACACCCAAAATACCCGCTCATCCTCTTAGCAAACAGGGACGAATTTCGTACGCGACCCACTGCAAAGGCCAAATTTTGGCAAGAACACCCACAAATGCTTGCTGGCAAAGATCTGCAAGAAGGGGGAACCTGGTTAGGTATCCACAAACAAGGAAAACTGGCGGCACTCACCAATGTTCGTGACATACCAGCTCACCAAAAGGGAAGAAAGTCTAGAGGTCATTTGGTAAAGGACTATCTGCAAGGGGAAGTACAAGCTCAAAACTATCTACAAACTATACAACAAAATCCCATGCAGTACAACCCCTTCAACCTACTCGTGGGGGACCTGCAAGAACTCTATGTATACAGCAATATGCAAGGCAAAGTCCATAGGCTCGAACCAGGGTTTCACGGCCTTAGCAATGCCTTTCTCAACTCTCCCTGGCCCAAACTAGGCAAGGGAATTGCCAGCCTAAAACAGTACATCCAAGGGCAAGAGTTAGACAAAGACGAATTATTCGACATCATGCAGCAAAGCGAAAAAGCCCCCGATCACTTGCTTCCCGACACAGGTGTTGGTTTGCAAAAGGAGCGTTACCTCTCTTCCATATTTATTGCTGGGCCTGACTACGGAACAAGTTCCACTGCCATTGTTCTAGTAGATGAAAACAGGCAAGTATCATTTTGGGAGAGAACATTTGCAACAGAGGCCAAACAAACAGCAGAAGTTCACTACAACTTTGCCATAGAAAAAAATGTATAATCAAAACAAACTCGACACAGCTAAGAATTACCAGGAATGGTTAGCCATCGCCAAAACGCTCGATGCCGAAACCGGCAAACTGGCTTGGCGAGAAGACAATACCTCGAAGTTGTTCCACCACCAATTGTTGCAAGAAGACCTACTTCTTATGCAAAAATACCGTTCACGCAAGCATGGAGCCAAATTGTTAGATATTATCTTGGAAAGCCTCCCAAGGCATTTTTGGGAACTGAACAATCCACAGCTCTATACCCAGGCATTGTCAGGAACTAAGTACATCATCGATGAATACATGCAAGAAGTAGAGAAATCTCTACGCTATATTGGTGACAACCACATTCCTGGTCTTTCCGACAAGAAGAAATTAAACCTGTTTAGCGAAGGGAATCGTATCCACGGCAATACAGTATTGATGTTAAGCGGTGGAGCTTCTTTTGGTATCTACCATTTGGGTGTCGTCAAAGCACTTTGGCAAGAAAAACTGTTGCCACAAATTATTTCTGGTTCTAGTATGGGTGCTATTGTTGCTGCGTCTATCTGTACCAAAACAGATGCAGAATTAGAAGTCTTCTTCCAAAACTTACAGACCGTTCATAGGGTAGCCTTGCAGATGTATGCACCTCAGCAAATTTTTGAAAACACCTCAGTTATGGACCCAGAGCAACTGCTCGAACACATCCAAGCAAATGTAGGTGGAAACTACACCTTTCTAGAAGCCTACCAAAAGACTGGAAGAATTCTCAACGTATCCGTTTCCGCGACGCGAAAAAGACAAAAACCGAAAGTTCTCAATTACCTGACTGCACCAAACCTACTCATCGAACAGAGCATTCTGGCCTCTTGTGCGATTCCCGGCATCTTTGCTCCAGTCACTCTGAAGGCTAAAGACAGAACAGGAAGAATTGTCCCCTACATGAAGTCCGAACAGTGGATCGATGGTTCCGTGCACTTGGATGTTCCTATGCAACGCATTATCCGTTTACACAACGTTAGCCGCTCGGTTGTTTCCCAAGCTAACCCGCATGTCATCCCCTTTGTCAGCGGCGATGAAAAGCACAACCTCTTCACCTTCCTAGGTGACATGGCATTTGCTACCTTACAAGCACAGGTCTTAAAAATGCTTGATATCAGTAGTGAGCTTTCCGAAAAGCTGACATGGCTGTCCTTTCTAGAAAAAATCCGCTCGATGCTGGAACAGGAATACCACGGGGACATCAATATATCCTATCCTATGACCTTAGAATCGATTTTCCGAATTGCTGCCAATCCGAGTGAAGAAGAGTTTTGGGACTTTATCCGCAAAGGAGAGCAGGCGACCTGGCCCAAAATCTCCTTTATCCGCAACCAACTCTTTCTCAACCAAGTCTTGGAAGATTGCATTGGCAAACTACAAGGCTAAAGGTAAGAATCTGTAATAGACATGAAGCGATTGCTCTACCTTTTTCTGCTTTGCTGGTTCTCCTACCCTTTGCTCGCAAAAGATAGCGTACGGTTTGAACGAGAGCTAGCCGCGTTTGTAAACGAATACTCAGAAAAAATGTTTCTTCAATACCTAGAGGACAAGAAGGTCGTCACAGATTATAAGGGTTGGAAAACAACGATCGACCAAACCTTTGCAAAATTGATGCTGCACTCTGGTTTTCCCAGTTTTGTACACACCTACAAAATCATCCAAGACAGTACATTCCATGCAAACGCCTACCCCGCTGGACAGTTCATCATTCACACAAAAGTCCTACAGCGGATCGACGAAGAAATTGCCAAGCAAAAACAGCATACGCTCAGCAATTCTAAGTTTAGAGAGTACTATCTTGCGGGAATTCTAGCACACGAACTGGCGCACGTTTACAACCGCCATACCTTCGAAAGTTATAAAAAAGTATTCGCTGCAAAGGACAAGCAAAGCCCGCAGTTTTCTCTAGGTATGATCCGCTTTCGCCAGCAACAAGAGTTGGAAGCAGACAAAACGGGTTACCTCCTGCTACAAAAAGCAGGCTACGACCCTGCGTATTTGGTAAAGATTTTAAAGTTGCTCAACCAAATCTACCAAGCTATGCTCAAAGAGCCAGGGGTCAACCCCTACTTTCTCTCACACCCGAGCCCCAATAAAAGGTTAAGCGCTATCCTCCACGAAGAACGAGACTTCTATAGCTTCCTAGGAAAAATGGAGATAGTATTTGCCAACATCCAACTCGGTATACGACTGAAAGAGGCATTGCTGGAAGTCGCCAGAGGTTTGCTACTATACCCAAAAAACTTGGATCTCTTGCGAGCCAAAGCAGTCTGTCTGCACAAGCTATGGCAACAATCGGCTAGCTTAGACGAACTACAGCTACGGGCGATCCTTGAACTTCCCAGCTTTCGCAATGCCATGCTGCATCCTCCCACGACAGGTAGCAAAAGCGTAGACAAACAAATTCCTGGCAACTTCCAACTCTTCAAAAAAGCCCTCTTCGCATACAAAGCGGTGCGTAAGTATGCGCAAGACCCTTATTTTCTTTCCAACTACGCCAGCCTGCTAGCCTACTCTCCTAGGAACAAAGACGAGAGAAAAGCGCGGCTCTATGGAGAACAGGCATTGGCAGCAACGATAGGGGATGCTATCACCGCAAACAACTTGGGAGTTATTTATTTTTTGACCGGACAAAAGCAAAAAGCCTTAGGTCTGTTTTATGAGTTAGCAATGCAGATAGATACAAAACTAAAGAAGTATTTGCAGCAAAATACCAGCTACCAAAATCGAACAAAACCTCTAAAGCTATCGTATGCTTTGAGTGACATTGCAAAGCGTAAGTACCTAAACAAAAGGTTTGTCAGAAACAACACGACTCCTATTCTCAATTTAGCACTGCTACTCTCCTACCTGTCGCCAAAATCAGAAGAGCTTCCATTCATTGCAAACGCGTATTTTAGCTATGAAACCAGCTCAGATTGGGCCAAATTTCTTTCTAACTCTGTCCCTATAAGCCTGAAAACAAGAACAAAGACCTACCGAAAACGTATGTCTATCAAAAACCTATCTTTGGGCAACTCTTTACAGACCACCCTCAAGAAGTGGGGCAAACCTAAGCGTCGCAAATCTTTTGCGCAGGAGCAAATCTGGTACTACGATAGGTTTTCTGCGAAGGTTCGCTTCCACCATAAGAAAGTCACTAGCATCGCCTTAGCACCTTCCTCGAACCTAGGTATTAGAAAAAATGTGGCAATAGGAACTCCTGTAAACACTCTACAGAAGTTCTCTCAGCAAAGAGGGGAAAGGCAAGACAACTACCGTACGTTTTACTTTTCCCAGAGCAAAGTCACAGTATATAGCCAACAGGGTAAAATCAAAAGCATTTGGCTATACCGATGAACCCTCGTTAGGCCAGTCTTTCGACAATTGTAGCAATTCCCATTCCCCCACCGATACAGAGCGTAATGAGAGCATACCTTGCCTTGCGCCTTTGCAGTTCTTCCACAGCGGTTCCCAGTAGTATTGCACCAGTTCCCCCCAGAGGGTGCCCTAGAGCAATCGCTCCGCCATTGACATTGATCTTTTCTAGCGGTATGTCCAGTTGTTTTTGCACGTACAGAGGCACCGCTGCAAAGGCTTCGTTGATTTCCCAAAGGTCGATGTCAGAGACCTGTAAGCCTGCCATAGCCAAGGCTTTGCGCGAGGCAGAAACAGGACCCGTGAGCATAATAGTTGGCTCTTCTCCCGACACGGCCATCGCCACTATTTTAGCCTTTGCTGGTAAGCCATTTTTCTCTAGCGCCGCTTTGGATGCCAGTACAACCACACCTGCGCCATCGACAACACCGGATGCATTGCCACCACCGTGGACATGCTGAATCTCTTGCAGTTCGGGGTAAGTTTTTAGCGCCATTGCGTCGAAGTATTTTTCTCCGACTCCCTTGAACATGGCTGGCATTTTGGAGAGAAATTTAAAGTCCCACTTGGGATTTGGATAATCGTCTTTGTCCACTACCACACCATCCTCACGAGTTACCGGTACGATACTGTTGTCGAAATACCCTGCGGCAATCGCTGCCTGGGCTTTTACCTGGGAGCTAGCAGCAAAGCGGTCGATTTCTTCGCGGGAGATTTTGTATTTTGTTGCGATGATGTCGGCAGAGATTCCTTGGGGCACCAAGTTGTATTTCTCTGCAATTTTAGGATTGCCGATGCTCATCATGGTTTCTGGATTTGTGTCTGCGTCGCCCATATCGGAGAACATCTTCACCCGGCTCATAGACTCAACACCACCAGCTACCACCAGTTCGAACGTGCCGGATTGGATGTAGGCAGCTGCATCGTTGACAGCCTGCAAGCCAGAGCCACAAAAGCGGTTCACCGTATAGCCAGGCACCTCATTCGGCCAACCAGCGGCCATTACAGCATAACGAGCGATGCAGGCGGCTTGGTCTCCGGCTTGGGTCACACAGCCTAAAATTACATCATCGACATCCTCTACAGAAATAGGGGTGCGTTTGGGTAGTTCTTTCAGGAGGGTCGCTACCAACTCTTGGGGGTGCACCGAATGCAGAGAACCACGTTTGTTCCCTCTGGCACGCGGGGTTCGAATTGCATCCACTATATACGCTTCACTCATATGTTTCCTTCCTTAAGGACTAATAGTTTAGCGAGGAGTTTGCTAAGTAAAGTTTTTTTCGAGTGTGGGTGGAAAATTGTTATGTAGGAAAGTTTAGAATGGTTCTACCCCGCTCGAAAGCAGAGTAGAACTATTTTCTTTACCCTAAATGCTCTTGCATAAACAAAATCTGCTTTTGCGATAAGTTGTGATACCGCTCACGCCGCCTATCCGACATACCGGGCTGAGAGCTTTTCCACTTCCTGCGCATTCCGCATACAAGACAACCAGAGCCAAAAACAAACTCTAGCAATCTATAAATTGTTGCGCAAATCTCCCACAATAGTATACTTCAAGATCATGAAATACATACAAAATACAACATGCGCTCTACTACCAACTCTTCTCCTAACTCAATGTGGTGAAGACGAAAGCCTAACTGCAAAAAAAAATACAAAGTAACCATGACCTAATTTCTACCCAAAAAACTCATAGCCCAAAGGGGATAAAAAGCAAATAACCAACAAAAGACTCAGAGTAAACAAAAGTCAACTTTCTCCAAACCTAGGGAAATTAGTGATTGCCAAGAGTAACAATATTACTAAACTGGAAAAATCTATTAACAATTCATTTACACCCGAATCCTAAAAGACTAGCGAAATCACCCTCTTGGGATTCGGATTTTTTTGCAAAGCCACTCCCAACAGATTAACGTAGAAATGAAATAAATTTTTCTTTCTTGACTTTATGGAAAAATCCGAGAAAGTACCAATCGCAAACATATAAATAAGAGACTGAGAAGCAGCTATGACAATTGTACCCAAAAGTGAAGATTTAGACGGCAAAGATCAAAATGGCAACTCGTACAAAGTATTGGTAATCGACGATGAATCCCCGGCAAGGAAGATGATATCGCAGATTTTACGCTCGTCTGGCTACACGATTTGTGGAGAAGCAGGCAATGGCAAGGAAGGAGTGGAGATATTCCGAGAGGAAGACCCCGATCTCGTGATACTAGATATACACATGCCCATCATGGGGGGCAAAGAAACCCTAGGTAAGATGCTAAAATTGTCTCCAGAGGCTCTCATTGTGATTCTCAGCTTTGAAAACCAACGAGAAATGATAACGGAGTTCATCCAAGCAGGAGCCAAGGATTACCTGCTCAAACCGGTCAACCGGCAAAAACTACTGGTAAAATTGCACAAAATTAGAAGAGACAAGGTAAAACATCCGCTGTAAAATGCTCGATCTCTCCTATATAGAGTCACTGCCAACGGGTCTAGTTGTGGCTTTTGTCCTACTCTGTAGTGTCGTACTGCTAGCACTTTTCCGCATCCTCCAACAAAAACGAAAACTCAAACTAGGCGAAGAGAAATTCAAAAAGTTATTGGAGTTCTCCCCGTATGCACTCCTCGTCCGCAACTCTAAGTACGAAATCGAAACGACAAACCAGAGGTTTTCCGAAACAATTGGATACTCCGCTGCGGAGATCGACAAGATAGAGGATTGGTGGGAAAAGGCCTTTCCTGAACCAGCCTACCGCGACACTATCATTACCAAATACCACTACGCCATCACAGCGGCCAAAAAGAACAAACACGAGTTAGAACCAATGGAAGCGAGAATTCGTTGCAAGAACGGCAAGGACCGTTGGTTCTTTATCCAGACAACGGGAATTGGCAACTCCATTGTCAACGCATTCATAGACATTACCGAAATCAAACTGGTACAACAAAAAATCGCCAAGATCATAGACTCCATCCCCACACCGATCATCCTGATGAACCTGCAAGCGAACCAAATGCGGGATTTCAACCAAGCCTTTGCAGAGTTCCACCAACTGGAAAAAGAAGAACTGCAAAAGCGCAATAGCAATGAGATATACTACTCCAAGCAAGACAGAGAAAATATACAACAAACGATCAAACAAGAAGGTAAGATAGTCGAAAAGGAGATACGCTTCAAACAACTCGGCAGCAACCGCTACTGCTGGTGTTCTCTCTCCGTCCGCTACCTAGAAATTGGTGAAGAAAAACTTGCTCTGATGGGTTTTCGGGAAATTGGCCCTATCAAAGAGGCGCAGCAAGAGATACGTATCCTAAATTTAGAATTGCAAAAGGTGTCACAACTCAAAGACGAGTTTCTCGCAAATATGAGCCATGAGATCCGCACCCCAATGAATGCGATCATCGGGATGAACTACCTACTGCTCAAGACAGACCTATCACCCAGGCAAAAGGACTATGCCAATAAGGTGCAGTCCTCCGCGAAAAACCTTCTCGGACTCATAAACGATATACTCGATTTTTCCAAAATAGAAGCTGGAAAATTGGAGATCGAAACTGTCTCCTTTGCCTTAAGCGAAGTTTTAGAGAACCTATCCAATATAACGAGTTTGAAAGCCGGAGAGAAGAACTTGGAATTTCTCATTTCGGTAGACAAAGACGTGCCGCAATACCTCATCGGTGACCCGCTACGACTCGGACAGGTCTTACTCAACTTGGTGAACAACGCAATCAAATTTACCTCCAAAGGGGAGATCTTCTTACATGTACAGAAAAAAGAAATCCTTAGTGATGGAGAAATTTTACTAGAATTCTCTGTCAAGGATACAGGCATAGGAATTCCTGAGGACAAGCAAAAGAGCCTCTTCCAAGAGTTCATCCAAGCAGACTCGTCGACAACTAGGAAATATGGCGGTACCGGTCTGGGGCTCTCCATTTCCAAAAAACTCACCCAATTGATGGGAGGAGAGATATCGGTAGAAAGCAAAGCCAACAAGGGTTCCCGTTTCACCTTTACCACCAAGCTACGCACCGACCCTAAGCAGGAAGACGATTCCGAATTGAGCAAAAAGATCGCCGAGAAGATCCCCAAAAGTAGAATCCTCATCATAGATGACAACAAACACAGCCAAGACATTCTAACCTACCTACTGCAAGAATTGGGCTTGCCTGTCGAAGTGGCTGGTAATGGAAGACAAGCCGTTGCCCTTGCGCGAAATTCAATAGAGCACAAAGAAGAGATTGGCATTATATTCTTGGACTACAAGATGCCAGGCATGAACGGCATCGAGGTCGCCTCGCACCTAAAATCTTTGCGTTGGCAAAAGGAACCGATCTACATTATGACGAGTGCATTTGGTAAGGATGATTTATTGAATCAAAATGCACAGATACACTTCCATAGCTTCCTTCCCAAACCAGTCACGAGAAGCCTAGTCTTGGCCTCGCTCAAAGAGGTATTGCACTTGCAAGAGCAAGAAGAAGAAACCACAGGCCAGGCACTCTTCCACCCCAACAATATGGAGTCGTTTCGTGGCAACAAAGTGCTATTGGTAGAAGATAACGAAATCAACTCACAGATCATCAGCGAGCTACTGGAAGAGGAGGGAATTTCCGTAGTAATAGCCAAGACAGGGAAAGATGCTTTAGACACCCTCAAACGCAAGTATTCCGAAATCTCTTTGATATTTATGGATCTATACATGCCCGACATGAACGGCTATGTGATTACCCAACAGATCCGGGAAAGCCAGTATTTCAACCACCTGCCCATCGTAGCCATGACCGCTGATGCGATGACTGGTGTAGAAGAAAAAGTTCTGCAAGCGGGAATGAACGACTACATCAGCAAGCCAATTGACCCAAACCGCGTCTTTGCTGCCCTGCTAAAATGGATACCAGCGGTGTCGCAAGGAATCGAGTTGCAATCACAAGTCATCGCGAGTAAGAAGTATTCCAATGATTTGCAAAACTCCCAGACAGAACAAAGGCTTTTAGCCCACCAAGCCGGACTAAAAATCGCCAATGACAACGAACAGCTGTACTACAAATTGCTCGACCAATTCGTAACATCACAAAGCCAAGTGCTGCAAGAATTGCAAGAACTGCTGCAAACAAAACAACACTCGCAATTCCTGCATGTCGTACATACCCTGAAAGGCGTTGCTGGAAACATTGGGGCACAACTCCTACACGCAGAGGCAGAAGAACTGGAGAGCTTGGCCAAAGAGCAAACAGTAGAGCAAATTCCCGATAGTTTTCACAAAGTAACAGAACAGACGCTTGCCGCGATTGAAAAGCATTTACAGGACAACGAACAAATTGTAGCGAGCAAAAAGGAAACGGAGAAAAAGAATAGTCACATCCGACAAACGATACAAACCTTAGAAGAACAACTCGCAGAAGACGAAGCCGAATCGTTAGAAACCCTCAAAGAACTCTTGCAACACAATGAGGAAAAAACCTCACAAGAAGAGTTATTGCAAATTCAGAAATGCCTACAATCCTGGGATTTTGAGGAAGCGCACAAACTACTATTGCAATGGAAACAGAAGAACGGTTACAAATGAATCCAGTAACAACAGAAGAAAAAAAAACAATACTCGTTGTAGACGATGTTCCTGAAAACATCGACATCTTAAATGAAATCTTAAAAAAGAAGTACCGCATCAAGGTAGCCACCAACGGAGAAAAGGCGTTGAAAATTGCCAATGGAAAAAGCAAACCAGACCTCATCTTACTCGACATCATGATGCCAGGCATCGATGGTTATGAAGTTTGCCAAAGATTGAAAGCGGAGCCTTCTACAAACAAAATACCCATCATCTTCATAACGGCAAAAAACGATGAGGTAGATGAGAACAAAGGTTTCGCCCTGGGTGCGGTGGACTACATCACCAAGCCTATCAGTCCACCGATCGTTTTGGCGCGTATCAAAGCTCATATTTCTTTAAAGGTTGCCAGAGATACCTTAGAACAGCAAAACCACGAGTTGCTACAGGCCGCAGAGCTGAAAGAAGAAATCGAGCGCATAACACGACATGACCTAAAGTCTCCCCTAAATGCCATCATCGGTTATCCTGAACTCATTCTGATGGAAGGTGGACTAAACCCCATGCAAACCGAGTGGTTAGAGGTGATCGAAGATTCAGGCAAACGCATGCTACAGATGATCAACCTATCGCTAGACATTTTTAAAATCGAACGTGGACTCTACAAGCCCAAATTTGTCAAGGTATCCCTAAGAACCATCCTACAAAAGGTCGAAAAGGAACTTCTCAGCCTATTGCAACATAAAAATATCTCTCTGCAATACAAAATGGACCAGGCTCCACTAGCAGCAAGTTCCAGCTTTGAAATCATGGGAGAAGAACTGCTTTGCTATAGCTTATTTGCCAATCTGCTGAAAAATGCCGTTGAAGCCAGCCCGGAAAATTCCGAAATCTCTATCCAATTTACCAACTCACAGGAGGAACGATCCGTTTCGATCCGCAATGCTGGCGAGGTACCTTCGGCAATACGCAACAACTTTTTCGATAAATTCGTTACATATGGCAAAGAGAATGGTACCGGTCTGGGAACGTATTCTGCAAAACTCATGGCAGAAGTTCTCCGGGGAAAGATAGAACTACTCAGCAAAGAAAAAGGCTACACGACTATCCTGGTGCACTGGTAAGGCTAAAACTTCTTGCAAGCTCATAAAACTGATTTTTCATGGAATCCAATTCCCATACTAGAGAGGCAGGTGTTTTTTGAAACTATCCTATGACTGGTTGCAAGATTTTGCCAGATTTGATTCCATTCCCTTTGCAAGAATTATCGAAAAAATAGCCCTTTCGATCTGCGAAGTCGATGAAATAGAAGAATACAAAGAATTTTTACAAGATGTACGTATTGTCTCTGTGGAGAAAATAGAAAAGCACCCACAAGCGGACAAGCTATCGATCTGCCAAGTCTCAGATGGAACAAACACACACACCGTTGTTACAGCTGCCACAAATATACAGCAAAGCAACCATGTCCCGTTAGCCATTCCAGGTGCGTCTATTGCCGGAAAACAAATCCAAAAAGCAAGCCTACGCGGAGTAGAGAGCTTCGGGATGTTTGTCTCTGGAAAAGAAATAGAAATCAACGAAGACAACTCCGGAGTATGGATTTTGCCCGAAGACAGCCCACTGGGTACAAGCATCAGAGAGTACTACTCTTGTAATGACAAGATCTTCCATATAGACAACAAATCCATCACCCATAGACCAGACTTGTGGAGCCATTTCGGCTTTGCACGCGAACTAGCCGCACAGCTTTCCCTGCCGATCGACTTTGACCCCTTCCAAGCTCGTTTTGCCTTTAGCAAAGGAAAGACTATTGCGGTCAAACAAAACAACAATGCCCATTCTTATTACGCCTGTTTACTAGAAAATATCCAAGTACAGCCTTCGCAAGAGAAGATCAGCAAAAGATTAGAAAAATGTGGTATCAATACCATCAACAATGTTGTAGACATATCCAACTATGTGATGCTAGAAATGGGGCAGCCGACTCACTTTTTTGACAAGCAAACCCTAGCTTCCGTCGAGTTGGAAGTTTCTCTCTCGCAAAAAGGGGAAGCTTTTCTACTCTTGGATGACTCGAAGCCAGAGTTGGTAGAGGGACTGCCACTGATTCGCAACCAAAATGTTCCTGTGGCTGTTGCTGGAGTAATGGGGAGCAAAGAATCCTCCGTGCAAGACACAAGCAAAGAGCTTATTTTAGAATCAGCAGTTTTCAAGAGAGAAACGATTCGCAAATCCATCCGGGCAACAGGCATTCGCTCAGAGGCTTCGATGCGTTATGAGAAGGGATTGGATTCTTCCCTTTCTCTACCGGTTCTGAACCGCACTTTATTCCTACTGCAAGAAAATGGTTGTCCCGAACTGATCTGTTATTTCCCTGCGGGTTTCAACAACCAATCGGCAAAAACGATAAAAATTATCACAAGCGTTGCCTTTATCAATCGCAAACTAGGCAAAGCCCTAGAAGCAAAAGAAATTGTAAGCATCCTGAAAAGGCTTCATTTCATGGTAAAGCGAAAGGAGGATACCCTTGAGATCATTGTCCCCAAATTCCGCCACAACTACGATGTCACCATACCGGAAGATATTGTCGAAGAAGTGGGAAGAAGTTTAGAATACTCTACTATTCAACCATTTCCCCTTTCTTTAGAGGTAAAGCCACCTGCCAGAGAGTACAAGCGCGAGTTGGAGCGAAAGCTAAAGTTTTCTTTTAGTGCCAAGGCTTTCACCGAAGTTTTCACCTACTCCTTCTGTTCAGCCAAGGAGAACCAATTCGAAGACAAAGACGCACAAGGTCTAGCTTTGCAA
>JBCCIA010000141.1:0-12817 GCA_039028475.1 Spirochaetota bacterium
CCAGGATATGCTGAAAAATATTGATACTTTGATCGTTACCCTTACAGGTGCCATCAAGGATATGCGGGTTTCCAACCTTAGCCAAGACGCTTCCAAATTGCTGATAGAAATCCGTGGTACCAACAAAGAACTACGCAAACTATTGTCGAGCAATGACTTGCAGACAGCACCGAAGCAATTGAAAGCAACGCTTGATAACATTACCAAAGCGACAGGTAAGCTCAATACCATTCTTGCAAGAAATAACTATGACATCACCACAACAATGGAAAACCTGCGGGTTGTTACAGAAGACATGAAAGAAATCACCGGCAATGCCAAAAAATACCCCTCACTTATCTTTTTTGGTGATCCGCCCGGTAAAACAATAGTGGAGAAAAAATGAAACAAAAAAACTATGCAAAGATTTGCTTACTCCTTAGTTTGTTAGGTAGTTTTGGGTATTGCTCTCTCTCTCCCCAAAAAAAATTTCCCAAAAAGCAATACTATATTATAGAACCAAAGTATAGCTCTAGTAAAAAAAGTGATACAAAAATCTCCTCTATACGGGTTGTCAAATTTCGTATTTCCAAACTCTATGAAAACAAAGGTTTTGTTTACAAGAAATCAGATGTTTCCTTTGACTCGGATTTTTACAATGAATTTTTGATTTCTCCTTCGCAACTCATTACGGAACGTGTAGAGGATTGGTTATTGCGCACCGGTCTGATTGGACAAACGGCGAGTCGAACCAGATTTGTCGAAGCAGAGTACATCCTGGAAGGGTACATACACTCCCTGTATGGAGATTTTTCTGACAAAAAAAATCCCCAAGCCGTACTGGGAATTGACTTCTACCTGATTGACAATAATAACATGGGAGTAAAGTTTAGTACAAAACTGACTCATAAAGAAAAATTAAAAAAGGCCATTGCTACAGAGTTGGTAAAAGGTTGGAACCGTTGCTTTTCGAAAATCTTATTACAATTAACCGAACAATTAAAAAAATCAGAACTCAAGCCAAAACAAGAATAAGCGTCTCTTTTCTCTAACTGCAACAAACCATGCCTATCTCACTTGAGAAACTGTTTCTATCTCTAATTCCTCTGCCTATTGTCTATGTATTGTACCGCAAACACCTAACAGCAGGGAATATTGGTAAATTCTTTTTAGAAGCCCTTTTATCTGGTATTTTACTAGGCTCTCTCATTGTTTTGCTCTCCTCTTTTACCAATGAACTCTTCCCAACCAAGAATAAAATACTCATTGGTTTTGTCCATGCGGCTGTCTTAGAAAAGGGAGGAGCCTTCTTACTCATTCTCCTACTTGTTCCCCTTATAAAAGCAGGTAACCGTCTTATCGATGCAGTCAGCTTTGGTATGTTCTTTGGCCTTGGTTTTTCTATGCTAGAAAATATCTTTTACGCTATGCAGATCAAGTCTGCGACGGTACTACTGGTTAGAACCTTTAGCGCGGTACCTATCCATGTTTCGACTTGCGGGATCATTGCATATTTTCTAGCCTTGAGTCGCTTTAGCAAGTACCGCTTTGACAAGAGCATTTTCTTTCTCGTCGCTTTATTCTTCCCCATTGTCTTACATGGAATCTATGATACGTCCCTCTTGCTAGGGAAAAAATATACTTACTTGATCGGTCCAGAGTTGGTTTTTTTAATTTTTGTTTTAGAATATTTAACAGCTCACTCCCTTTCTTTTCCTGATCATGATGAGTTGCGAATTCGCAACATGGGTTTAGAAGACTGGCAAACGACGAAGAAGCAAGCAGAATACGATAGGTGGATCTTAAAATCTATGGGAAAGCGTAACGAAGAGTACGTGCCCTTTTTTAAATTTCATATTACCCGTTTCCAATGGCTACTGATCTTCTTTTTTGTTTCCATTTCACTTACAAGCCTTTTCTTCCAAAACGATATAACAAGGTATTTTAACATCCCGTTGAAAACGGAAGAAAAGTTTACCCTGTTTGTGCTTTTCCCAGCCATTCTATCCTTCAGTACCGTTCTGATTGGCTCTATCAACTCTCTCTATTTTGAAAATAGTATCATCCGCATTCCGATTATCTCCGATGTGCAAATTTTTGAAAACTCACAAGACACACAAGTTTCGCAAGTTACCTGTATGGATATTAGTGCCACCAATTGTTTTTTAAAAACCTTAGAACCGATAGGAAAAGATAAAGAATTTCAGTTTAGCTTTCGTTACACCAGCCGGGAATCTCCCTTGATCAAAGGAGCAGTGCTCTGGGAGAACCATGAGGATCTACTTATGCCAATTGGTAGTATTGTTAGATTTACCTCTTCTGCGAGGGGCTTCAAACGTTTTATTTTTGGCTATTACCTATTTAAATTGTGGAAAGGCTTACAGTTTAACCTAAGACTACCAGGTTTCTATAAGATACGTAAGTTTTTTGTCAAAGTAAATACTGTTATGGAAGATTACAATTCCTATGCAGAGGGAACTATTATTTACAAACAGGGAGAGCCGGGAGAACACTTCTATCTACTGCGCAAAGGCAAAGTAGAAGAATACCGGGTGAATGAGTCGGGAGAACGCTTTCTAGTCAACGAAGTATATCCTGGAGAAGTATTTGGAGAAATGTCTGTTGTAACGGGCCGCTCCCGTAGAACATCTGCTGAATGTGCAGAAGACAGCGTTATTGCGATTGCAGATGCCAACAATTTAGAAGCCCTATTTGAAAGCAACCCAGGCATGTCGTATCGTCTGGTCAACTCACTCTCTCACCGCATCCAAGCGATGGAAGAGCACCTATACGAGCAACCAGCCAGCCAAAACAACGCAGAGACTTTTTACCAAGAACGCTGGGAAAAGGCCAACCAAGCCTTAGATACCATCCTCAATCCAAATGCAAAATGGTTGCTCCTGGGACCAGAAGGGTGCATCCAAAATATCAGCGCAAATTTTCTCAAACTTACCCTTTACTCGCGCACCAAACTTATAGGGCAAGAATTAGAGTTCCTATTTGGAGAAAACTTTGAACCCTACCCTGGCGAACAAAGCGTCGAACTCTTCCGTAAAAATACCAGAAAAGCCATTCCTCTCCAAGTACACATTTCAGATGTTTCTACTGATGTAGCATACTTATTACTTATTAAGGTAGTAAAATAATAAGCCTATTTTCACATACACTGCAAAAATATAAGGTTTACAGTATCTCTAAAAAAAAAAGACTGTGTTTAGAAGTGCTATACTTCACAAACTTTATGAGGAAATAAAGGTACTATGAGCAACAAAAAAGTAAATTTAATTGCAATAGCTTTAGTAATTAGCCTCTCGGCTTCGAGTTGTGCGTTCATCCAGAAAAATATAGGAAAAATTGGTGGCACATTAGTTGGTTGTTTAATTGGTCTTGGCCTTGGAAATGCCTACGACCAAATGCAAAACAAAAAAGCAGATAAGAAAAAGAAAGATCCAAAAACTATGGTTAGTGAATGGTTCAAGAAAAGAAAAAAGAGCAATAAAGGTAAGATTGTTGGTCTAGCTGCTGGTTGTGCTGCTGGTCTTGGTGTTGGTTTTTACTTAGACACTATGGCAGAAGATATGGAAGAGCGTTTGAAAAAAGACGGGATTACCATGGAAAAAATCAAAGGTAGCGACGGCGAAACTAAAGAAATTTACTTAAATATGGGTTCTGATGCAATCGAGTTCGAATCTGATGCTGCAAGTTTCAAAGGTGACTCTAAAGCTCGTGTCAATCGTTTGGCAGAAGCCTTCAAAGCATATACTGATACTCAAATCAAAATTACTGGTCACAGTAGTGCCGCGAAAAAAACTAGTTTCAATACTAAACTCAGCCAAGACAGAGCTGATGCTGTAAAAAGTCAATTGATCGCTGGTGGTGTTGGTAGTGGGCAAGTCATCCAATCCCAAGGTATGGCAAATGAAAAACCACTTCCTGGAACTTCAAAAACAGATGCAAGAAACAGAAGGGTAGACATTTATATCACTGCTCAATAATAATTAACTTTTCCATCTTTGGTAGACACCATATGAGTGTCTACCGACCTATTTTACACCTTCCAATCGCCTGTAAAAATTTATCATTGATTTATTTTTCCCAACAAGTTAAATTAGCAAAATAAGAAAAAACTTGTACAATTGTGCACATATCTTAAAACTGACCTTACGGAACTGGATTCACCTATATGATAGAAAAAAAATTCAATGAAAAAGTTGATATTTTAGAAAAGTACCTATCTATTCTTGGAAATACAGAAACAATTCGCAGAAGTGGTCAAGTTTTAAAAGTAGTGGGAAATGTCCTATATTCAGAAGGTCCTCCCGACACAAAAATTGGTGAAATCTTGGATATCGAACGCAAAGACGGCAAAGGCTATTTGCAATGCCAAGTAGTAGGCTTTGATGGTCATAAGTATACACTCATGCCTTTAGGAGAAACAGACGGTGTATACCCGGAGGCCTTTGTATTCTCCGCAGGGCAAAAACTAACCCTCCCCGTCAGTAGTAGCTTATTGGGTCGGGTGCTCAATGGAAATGGTAAACCGATTGATGGTCTCCCCTTGATTTTTTCTACCGAACAGAGACTCCCCGAAAATGATTTTATCAACCCACTCGACCGTCCTATCATCCGCGATGTGCTAGTTACTGGGGTAAGGGCGATTGACAGCCTCCTGACAATCGGTAGAGGACAACGGGTAGGCATTTTTTCTGGTTCGGGTGTAGGAAAGTCAACCCTATTGGGAATGATCGCACGCTATACCAACGCCGATGTAAATGTAATCTCTTTAGTAGGAGAGCGGGGACGAGAGGTAAACGAGTTCTTAGAAAATGATATAGGAACCGAATCGCTAAAGAAAACCGTTGTCTTTGTTGCCACATCGGATGCTCCCAAAATGCAGCAGGTAAACTGTGCCCTCCTGGCGACAACTGCTGCGGAATACTTCCGTGATCAGGGTTTGCACGTAAACCTTATGATGGATTCTTTGACACGTTTCGCACAAGCCAACCGTGAAATTGCCGTTTCCTTTGGCGAACCTGCCATCACACGCGGATACTCTGCCACTGTCTTTACCAAACTCTCTCGCCTTATTGAACGATCCGGTACTTCTGCCGAGGGAGGTTCCATTACTGGAATCTATACAGTTCTGACAGAACCCGATGATATGAACGACCCCATTGCCGATGCCGTACGTGGCTATATCGATGGGCACATCGTACTATCGAGAGAATTGGCAGAAAAAAACCATTACCCCGCCATAGACGTTCCCGCTTCCATTTCACGGGTCATGCCAAAAATTGTTGCAGAAGAACAGAATATGTATGCTGGTTTTATTCGCGAGCTGATTTCCACCTACCGGTCTGCTGAAGATCTCATCCGTCTCAACGCATATGTGCAAGGCTCGGACGCAAAGATAGATATGGCAGTTGAAAAAAAGGAAATGATCGACGAATTTCTCAGGCAAGAAATCCAATCACGTAGC
Organism: Spirochaetota bacterium; assembly: GCA_039028475.1. GTDB lineage: Bacteria > Spirochaetota > Leptospiria > Leptospirales > Leptospiraceae > JBCCIA01. The sequence goes on from JBCCIA010000141.1 coordinate 5,459, forward strand.
TCGTATGACAAAAGTATACAAAAACTCAAAAAGATATTTCAGAAAAAAGAAGAAGTAGAGGAATACTGAGGTGAAGCAATTTCAGTTCCCTTTAGAATCGGTTCTCAAAGTTCGTAAAATGCAAGTAGAAGAGAAGCTATCCGAATTTGCAAAAATTGCAGGTATGGTAAACCGATTGAAGGGCGAGATAGACGCCAATAAAAAAAGTATATCACACCAACTTAGGGACTATAACCGTGCAGCCAGTCCTGGTGGGAACCTCAACAACTTACGTACCTATGAAGCATACATCAAATCACTCTATATCAAAAACCAAAATCTCACAGAAAAAATCAACGACCAACAAGACTCTTTAGAAGAGGCGCGAAAAAACTTGATCGAAGCGCGAAAAAATGCAGAGGTCTTAGAAATCCTCAAAAGCAAGCAAGAAAAATCACACCAGGAACGAATCCAACGAGCTGAGAAGATCGAAGAAGAAGAAAGCAACGAAATCTTACACAAAAATAAAACTAAGGAAAAAGCGGATGAATCACAGCAGCCCTATGAAGGATACTTTTTTAAGAAAGATACTGAACCGGTTTGGATCCCTGAAGAGAAACCTAAATCAGAATATGAAAAGTTGGAAGAATTTGCCAATTCCCTTGATAAAAAAAGGTAATCAGCCGATTCAAGAAGAAGAAGTACAGGTAGCTTCTTGGAGTGAAGCAGAAATCCAAGATTTGAAACTAAAACATTCGCTCATCAACCTAAACTATAAAGTCAATCAATTGCAACAAAGCATCTATCGCTTCAACCAAGCGGCACAAAAAGCACCTTTTTCCAAATAAAAGGGAGATTCTTCTATGACAGAAAGAACCAGAATATTTTATTTAATTTTACTCATTATCTTCCTACTTGTAATAGGATTTTTCTTATTTGATTACTATAGATTTATTGAAGCAGATGAGATTTTTCCTGCTTTGGCCAAAAAACCTGCCGAAGTGAAGCTCGATCAAGAGTCACCTACAGAAGTAGAAAAGCTAGAGTTCCAAAAACAAGCGGAAAAACTCCTAGAAGAACGTGAAGAGTTGGAACGTATGAAAAAGGAGCTAGAAGCAGAAAAAGAAAAGCTCCAATCAGAACGCGAAAAGTTGAAGCAAGCCAAAGAAAACTTAGATAAGAAATCACAGAATATCGCTCTAGAAACGGAAGAAAGCAAGAGTCGCCAAGAACGTGTAAAAGCTATGGCGAAAAAAGTTTCGGGAATGCCGCCGCAAAAAGCAGTCGAAATGCTGGTGAATTGGCCAGATACAGATATTATCGATGTTTTCAAACAAATGGACAAAACAGCGGAGGAAGAAGGAACTTCGACAATTACCACCTATCTTCTCACTCTATTTAGTCCAGAAAGACGAGCAGTCATCACCAGCAAATGGCTAGACGACGAATCGAGCAAACCACCAGTTTTGATCCCTGGCTCCTTCGATCGCGATATTGTCGAAGAATGATAAATAAATTCTGGGTGAACAATTCTCACCCAGTTTCTTCTTTAATATTTTTTTCTTAAATATCCTTTAATATTCTCCCATCCACCTACCTTTTTCTCTCCAAAACGCCTCAAAAACCGCTATTTTATAAATTAGCAGTATTTTCTTTATAAAGAAAAGCGACTTTTCGCGAAAAAAAGCCTACTATATAGATAGAAACACAAAAGAAAAACTACTAAGGATTCACAAAATGAAAAACGGCAAATTAAAATCATTCCTCATTGGCTTAGCGATAACAGCAACTTCTTCTCTATCTGCACAATCTCTTTCCGAGCTCTTCCAAAAACCTGGAGTCATAGGAGACTCCCTCAGCCAAGGGTTCTATGGTGCAACCGTAGAAAAGAAAACACAAGATTGGGCTTACCCAGTACTCGTGACCAAACAAGCAAACTCATCTCTAACTTACAATACACTCAAGGGGCCTTATCTAAATTTTGAAGACTACCTCAAAGATGACTGCGGAGTGTTTTGCACCGCAGCTTCCATTTTGGGTGGCAATGAGAGTACAGTCTCCCTCCCCAGCCATGCCGGTATCACTGGTGCTGACTACACCAACGCTCTCTACACCAGTGGCTCCTGCCAAGACACACGCGCTACGAAATGGGAAAGAGAGTGGTATTGGAAAACTTGGTACCACTACACCTACCGCTGGGTCAAAGTAGAGGATTGCCAAGAGCCAGACAAATTCCACCAATACGGATTGCGTGGTGCAGGAACACAAATTGAAATCATGGAGAAAGTAAAACCATCCTTTGTATTTGCCACCGTAGCTGCTAACCACGTCCTATGCACCGCTCTCTCGACTACTTTAGATTGCTTAGATGAGAATCGCTTCCTCACCGATTTTCGTGAATCCATGAGAAGAATCCAGAACATAGATAGTGTCAAAGGTGGAGTTCTATTTACCGTCCCTAACGTAACCAGCATCGCCTTCTTAGAAGAATACACCGACCCTGAAGGCCGAGCCGATCACTCTGGTTTAAAAGCATTTTTCCGAGGTTCTGTATCTGGGAGTGAACAAGTTTTAGACAAAGCCGAAATAGAAAAAATCACCGAATTTACCAATATGCTCAACGGAGAAATCAAAGCCCAAGCAGCAGCTATGGGATTTGCAATTGCGGATGCAGAAGCAGTCTTCCAAGATATCAAAGAAAACGGTAGAATGATTGAAGCCTCCAACGGTTACTCTCCAGGATCTGCTGGAACCAACTGGCCCATGCCTGGAAAGCCTGGAGTATTTAGCTTGGATGGAGTGCACCCTAACATGTATGGCCACGCAGTCATGGCAAACGAACTTATCGAAGCTATCAACCAAAAGTATGGTGTAAGCATTCCGAAAGTTTCTGAATACACCGCTTGGTACAACGATTCTCTCAATAGAAATCCAGTAAATATGAAAGACTACTTAAACACTTCGCTCTTTGGCCAATTCGTAACTTGGTTGATTGGAGTGTTCGTCTAACAAAGAATAGAATTCTAATAAAACAGCGCTACCCCCGTTAGGAAGTAACTTTCCTCGCGGGGTTTTTCTAGATATTAGTTCAAAATGCTCTCTCTAACTTTTGTAAAATCTAAATACCAAATTCTGCTATTACTTCTTCTCTATCTTTTATCCGTATGCTTTTGCCAAAAAATAAAGCCAGCAAAGGCTATAAAAGTCAATTGGGAACTTGTCTATGAGGAAGGGCACCAAAATGTCTGGGGAATCTGGGATACCGGATATTATGGATATTCTGAATTTGCGCTTACTTTAAAAAAACGTGGGATTATTGTCTCCTTAAATACTAACCCTCTCAATACACTCATTGCACAATGGAGAGATTCACAAGTATCTAAAAAAATTATCGTTTTGAATGTTGCCAAATACCAAAAGTATACCTCTGAAGAAATAGATTCCCTGATAAAATTTGTATCGCAGGGTGGTAAGCTGCTTGCATTTGGCGAACATGATAATATGTATGGCATTGCAGATTTTCAAAATCCTTTGCTCAAAAAATTTGATATATCTCTCAATTCTGATTTTGCAGGTGATCCTTTTTTATTGGAAAGAAAGGCCACATCCAAAACATTTCATTTATATAATATTTTTGAACAATTATCAGCTTCCCTTAACTTCTCGCCAAAGGATGGAATTGTATTGTTAACAAGCAATGACAATCCAAAAAAAGTTCTGGCAGTTGGAAAAAGATATAAAAAGGGTAGTATCGTCGCATTGGGAGATAGCGAACTATTTTGGAATGGAGATGCTACAGAGGGGATCGGGAGAGGAGACAATCGATTGTTTTTAGTGAAAATTTTCGAGTGGCTTTGCCAAGAACCTTTTCCTGAAGTAGCACAAGATTTCGCTTACGTTCCTGCCAAACAAATCTCCTCTAGAACTAAAACAGTATTTATAGATACTACATCTGGAGGAAGAAACATTGATTCTTCTCACAGTGGACTATCTAAGTTTGCCGAGTACCTAACAGATTCAGAAATTCATATACACTCAAACCCTAAATTTCAGTATGATGTTCGTATCGTAGTCGGTGCACTTACCAAAATTTCTTATTCAAATCAAAGAACAATCTTATTTATGGAGGCTTTTGACCGTCTAGAAGCCTTTTCTTTTTGGGATGCATTCCAATTGAAAAATAAAAAAAGAAATCTTACTTCTGTTTATTCAGAATTCGAAAAGAAATTTCATTTTAAGGTTCAGCCCTGCTTTCTCACAAAGAAGACCTCTAGTAACTACTTCCAATACCTTACTCCCCAAAATATACTACTGCACCGGGCAGGAATCATTCAATTGAAAGATACGAATATGTCAGAATGGAATTTACATATAGACAAACATACATGGTGTGAAACCAAACATCCCGGTATGACAGAGAAGGCAACTGAAGTTCCTGTATTTGACAGATATGATGTGAGATCCACTCTTGTAGCAGCTCATGACAAAAACTTATTTTTACTTGCCGATAGTGATGTCATCTCTAATAGTAATTCTCACAAAGCCTATTTTCAACATTTCGTCCAAAAAATTGTAGCATGGATACATGAAGACTTTCAGAAAATTAACTAGAATCATACCAATCATTTTTTTAATTCTGCACATCTGTTGCCATAAAAAAAATAATACGCAAATTAAGCATTACTTTCGCAAGCACCTCATAGTATACCGTAAGTATACAATAAGCGACTATAGTCAGATGCATGAAAGTGCAAAAGGATTTTATGAAATCTATCCCAAAAGCATTCCAGAATTACGGAAAATTGTACGAATCGCCTTTAAGAACTCCATTCCTTTGCGCATAAGAGGAAATGGCCACTCCTTGAATGCAAGTTCTTTACCCAAAAAACAGGAACTTCTCATTCGTACAAACTTTCTCAATTGGTACCGTTTTGAGAAGGAAGGAACCATAACAGTTGCTTCAGGGAATATTCTCTGGAAAGTAAATGATTTACTCAAACAATTCAAGTATGATTTGCCGGTAATCAACCAGGGCTATGCCGGACCGACAGTTGGAGGTTATATTTCAGCAGGAGGAATTAGTTCCCAGAGTAAAAAGAAGGGCGGTTTTTGGAATCATGTAGAAGAAGTTACCATTATAACAGGAACGGGAAAGCTACAAACCATCACAAAAAAAGAACCATTGTTTTCATACCTATTTGGATCTATGGGGGAGTTAGGTATAATTGTGGAAGCTAAATTGCGCATATATCCCACTGCTGACGTACAATATCCACAGGGTAAAACGGGAACACTTCCCACTAAAACGATTGCACAAAACCACCGTTTGGAAAAGTTAAAAGTACGAGATAAGCCGCAATATTATTGGTTCGGTCTTTTTATCTCAGCAGACAAAAAAGAAGAGGCAATCCAGGAAGCTGAAATGTTTTTCCATAAGTACAAAAAAATATTCCAAATCGATGATATGATAGTCTATTCCTTCCCGTATAAGGGAATTCCGATTCCCCTACTCTTTCCTGAGAACAAGAGCTTTAATGGGATCGAATTTCGTGGATTTGTTCATCCCCAGAAAAATAAACTTCAGCTTAAAAAAATGGAAAAGGAGTATATGAACTTTGTCTTAGCAAAAGGATACAGAAGATACATTCAGGTCGAGTTCTCGCAAGAACATAGGGTTTGGAAAAGATATTTTGGCAATGAAATATATTCACAATTGTATCATTATAAAAAACTTCTCGATCCTAAATTTCTTTTTCATAGGGAAGACATATTTTCTTTTAAGGAATAATTTTATCTTTTTTGGAATACAGACCTTTATAAAGTAACTTTCTATTTGCCTGTGATGTTTCTGTTTTTAATAATTCTGCAAAAGTTTGTTTGTAGGAAACATTTTTCTTGCGATTTTTTATGAGATATTTTATCATACTCTGCCTAACCCTTACATTTTTTTCCTTTAACACACCCTTTCCGATAGTAGCAATGGCATTTTTTGTAGGTTCTCGCTCCAATAACGTTTGCAAGATCGCATCTCTTACCTGGGGAACTTCTTCCGAGACAAACTGCTCTGTCATCAACCTCATGGAATCCTCATCCTCCATATGACGTAAGGCGTGGGCAGCAGCAATCCGCACCTGAGCACCCTCTGCTGTCATATAAGGCTTTATCTCTGTGAAGAGAGATTCATCGCGTGCATTCCCCATTGCTTCTAAAACAATCGCTTTATCGTTGGAATGATCCTCTGCATTGGAAAGTTCTGTGCTTAGCCTCGTTTTCAATTGTTGCGAAAGATTTTGATCGGGTAGGTATGCTTTATCTTTCTGGGTAAAAGATATATGGCCAAGAGCTAAAATTGCCATATTAGACTGTTCTACGCTGGTATTTTCGGTTTGCTTCTTATAGGTTTGCCATAAATTATCAACTGCATGCTCTGTTGGATTTCGTACACCGGAAAGTGCAAAAATAGCTCTGGAACGATTGATTGCTTCTTGCTGGCTATCTGTCATTATTTGTACCAGGGCATCTTGGGCAGGAGCTGTGCCCGAAAGTTCCAAAACATGGATGATTTTACTCTGTTCTCTACTACCAATGGATGAATCCCTTAGGAGTAGATCTGGAATTTTTAAGGCTTCTTGTGGGTATAAGTCTAGGTATTCTTTCAGACTCATCATGTCCTGCCAACCCACTGTTTTCTTGTGAAAGAGTTTTAAGAAATCTACAAGTTTTTTCTTTTTATATTTTTGCCGGAGTTGTATGTGTTTTCTCTCTTGCCAATACGAAATTTTTTTCTTTTCACCTTGTTTGAATTCTGCAATTGTGTCTTCAAATCCTTTCGTATCTCTCCATATTGTTAAATTTTGATCGGCTTTCAAAGGGATTTGTTTTAGTTTGAATGCATTGGAAGTTGTTACATGAAATAGCTCTGATTGAATTGCATACCGCTCCTGTCCAAGAACTTCTCTTGTCCAACTGGAACTATCTAAAACAAATTGTATGTTTGAATATTCAATGTTTGCGTCCAATGCTTCCTGACCTAAATTTTGTCCGAGTGACTTGACCTGTATATCACTCAAGGAGAGTTTTTGTTTGACAATTATATTTTCAGATGCTTGGTAGGCAGCCAAATATTTTCCGGTACTATTTTTTTCTTCTATTTCCCAACGAGTGTCATTGTTTTTAGGAATCACAATTTGAAATGGTTTTACCAATTCGATCAAAAGAATTTCCTCATCTCTGGAAAGACGGTTGTTAAAATAAAAATTTTGAAACTCTCCTGTTTTAGCAAAGTCAAGCTTACTCCAAGAAACAACCTGACCGTGACCCCGATAGCTACATTTCCCCTGATTCTATAGCTGATCTATACTGGCAGATTCATACTCAAGA